>QFOI01000174.1 GCA_003241175.1 Pseudopedobacter saltans | reverse complement strand
CCCAGCGAGGGCATAAAAAATTTATTTTCAAAGTATATCATTCTATTACTTATGGTAGATCAAAGGATTTTGTTCATCGTTGTTTAGAGAGTCCCCAATTTTGAGTGTTTCTAGATATTCTTTTGGAAGTATATTGGCTTGGCCATTGAATTTGTTTCCATCAGGCATATATGCGCAAGTCATGGCTCTGCGATATCCATTTGTCATATTTGCCCCAGCACCATGAATAGTTAGTCCATTATGAAAAGAGCAACTTCCTGCTTTCATCGCGGCAGGTACGGAATTGATGACAGAAAACTGCGGGTATACTTCAAAAATGCTATCCATGTTTTTCCCGATTCCTTTGTTTTCAAATGATGTTTCCTTGTATGATCCTGGTATGAAATAGAGGCAACCATTTTCCAAGGTAGCATCGTCCAATGCTACCCATATTGAAAGTGCTTTTCTGTCGGAAAATGACCAGAATGGAGTATCGAGATGCCAAGAGGTTGGATTTGCCCATGGTTTTTTAAATAAGGCTTGATCATGCCATATTCTTATACCATCTACACCTGCTAATTCTGCCGCCATTCTTCCAATTCGCGGATCCTTCATTATCTTAGCAACTTTAGTATTAGTCTGCCAAAGGTTTAGTAATTGATCAAATACCTTTGAAAAATATTCTGAGTCTTCATTTATTCCATCATTCATTCCAACTTGAATTGTCTGGCCTGGAATTTTTACTCCGTTTCTTTCCTTAATACTTTCTATGACCGCTTGCCTCCATTCTTCTAGTTCCTCTTTAGATAAAAAGTCATCAATGACTAAAAAACCATTTTCTCGATAGTATTTGATTTGTACGTCGGTTAGTTCATTTTTCATCTTATAGTATTTTAATTAGTATCCTGGGTTTTGCGTTAAAAGTTTGTTCAGGTTTATGTCGAATTAATAAAGCTGTTTTGCTTTTATTCCATAGGCTGTCATAACTGATATTGCTGCGTCAGTTCTTACTAAATCTTGCCACCTTTTGTTTTCGAATGCCAATTCGCGTCGTCTTTCGAGTGCAATTGCTGCTCGTAGTAAAGTCTGGTCGCTGGTAGAAAGATTATGGGTAGCATTTCCGAAAGCTCGTTGTCTTATCTGGTTTACATATACGAGAGCTTGAGAAGACTGGCTAGTTTCATTCAAGCATTCCGCTAACATTAATAACACATCTCCATATCGGTAAAGTGGCCAATTTTGGTCAGTGTTTAGATTGATATTAGGGTACGGTGGATAGTAGAATTTTTTGCAAAAATACTTGACTGTTACTCCTGCAGGTGGAGCATATCCTATTGCACTAACCACTCTTGTCGGAACGAAGTCCTGATTACTATTGATAGTGCCCTCAACTACACCCACAGAAGCCCCATATCTATTATCTCCACTTTCAAATATGGACATCAAATCTGGGGTAGGAACATCCCAACCCCCATAACCATTCACATTGAAGTTGACACCTAAAAGTACTGTAGTAGCTGGCATATTAGGTATGAACCTATAGATGAAGTTACTTGATTGACCTGTTGTGCCGGATTGAAACTGTACATCAAAAATTAACTCTTTGTTTTTGCTTGCAAGTTTATTTGTAGGGTTAAAAATATCTGTAAAAGAAGTTTGAAGTACATAACCCATTTTTGTTACATCTTGAAGATGGGGAAGGGCATTGGCGAAATCTTTTCTTTGCATATACACTGCTGCCAATTCCGTAGAGACAACTCCTTTATTTGCTCGGCCTGTCTGAGCATCTGCAAAGGTGGGATTGGGTAATAGCGCTTTCGCCTCGGTTAAATCATTGATGACTTGATTATAAACGGAGTCTGGGGAGGTTCTTGAAAGGAATGCATCACCATATTTTAACGTTTCATGTAAGTGAAGCGGAACTCCACCAAAATTGCGAACTAAATCAAAATAATAATGCCCTCTTAAGGCCTTTGCCTCGCCTTTAACTAAGTTTTTGAGAGAGTCTCCCATTGTGGTATTTGTTTCAAGGTGATCTAATATGGCATTGACTCTATTAATTCCGATGTAGGCGGATTGATATCTTATTGCGGTAACTCCATTCGTGGCATCGTCAAGAAAAGTGGAAATGTTTTCTCTTGCCGCATTGCCTCTATCTTTTGAATAGTAGTCATATGTGGCGTTATCAGATCTCATTTCATCCATCCAAAATGAATTAATAGCAATATCTCTTAACGGAGTGTATGCTCCCACCAAGGCTTGTAAAAAATCTGCATCTGTTTTATAGAAAATACCTTCATTCAGATTTCCTTCGGGGTATAGAGTTAGGAAGGATTTTTGGCAAGAAAACAAAACAAGTGATGCAATTAAACCACCAAATATTATATAAGCATTTATTTTTTTCATTACAAAAGATTTAAGAATGTTAAAAGTTGATATTTGCACCAATCATAAAAGTTCTCGGTATGGGGAATGTGCTTAAGTCTTGACCATAAACTCCAGTTATATTGTCTTTTGTTGAATTGGCTTCTGGGTTCATTCCTGAGTAACTTGTAAATACAAAGGCTTGTTGAATACTGGCGTATAGTCTGGCGGACTTTAGATACTTTAAGAATTTTTGATTAAATGTGTATCCCAACGCAATGTTCTTAATTGTAAAGAAATTTCCACTTTCTACCCAACTAGAATTTGCTAGTCTGTAAAGTTCTGTTGATCCATTTCTTGTACTTGGGACTTTGCCATTTCCAGGGTTGTCAATGGATCTCCAACGATTCATCATGTCTTTGTTTACATTCATGACCCCATCTAGGTTAGTCCAGTCAGCCCTATTGGTATTCATTATCTGATTTCCTCCCTGTCCATAACATACAATGTTTAGGTCAAATCCTTTGTAGCGAAAAGTGTTTGTAATTCCATAGTTATATTTAGGGTTTGGATTTCCAATAAGAGTTCTGTCGTTTGCGTCTATTACACCGTTGTTGTCAATGTCTTTCATCCTAACTGAGCCTAGTGTGGAAGTTGCATGCTTTGGCTGGGTGTTGAATTCCTCTTGTGTCATGTAAACCCCATCAAAAACATATCCAAAGAATTGACCAATTGGTCCATCCAATACAGTACGGTTGTAACCTGCGTAGGTTGTATTATTTCCAATAAAAGGTGTGTTGGGCGGTAATTGAGAAAGCTTGTTTTGCATCAGGGATAAATTGACATCTGTTGTCCATTCGAAATCTCCTACAAGATTTCTGGAACTTATGGAAAATTCATGACCCCACATACGCAATTTGGCTACGTTCATCTGCAAATTTGTAAATCCTGACTCGTAGGGAAGGCTGATTGGGTATAGAAGGTCAGAAGTATTCTTGTTGTAATAATCATAAGAGAAAATGATTCTGTTATTGAAAAAGTTCATGTCTAAGCCAATGTCCATTTGTGAAGAAGATTCCCATGTGACTTGAGAATTTCCTAATCCAGTCCCTAGCGCAAATCCTGGAGTCAGTGTATTCCCAAAAACATAGTTGCTAGCGCTTACATTAGTTACCATCGTATAGTTTCCTATATTGTTGTTGCCTGTTTCTCCATAACTAGCTCTAAGCTTTAGAAAGGAAATGAGGTTGTTTTTCTTTAAAAAATCTTCTTCACTAATAATCCACCCTGCTGATACAGACGGAAAACTGGCATATTTCGAAGAAGGCCCAAAACGAGAAGAACCGTCTCTCCTAAGCGTTCCAGTAAGGAGATATTTTCCTTTGAAATCATAGTTTAATCGTCCAAAGATGGATGACATTGACCATGCTTCCTTATTGTCGGAACCACTGGTAACTGCGGCTCCAGATATCCAGTAAATGGCGTCATTAGCAAAGTTGGAACCATTAATATTTCTGAACTCTCTGCTCCATTTTTGAGAACTAAAACCTCCCATTAGATCTATTTTATGGTCTTTTATTTTTAGATTATATGTTATAATATTTTCATTCAACCATGAAACATAATCGTATGAAGAGTGCGCTGCTGTTGAGTTTGATGTTGGACGTGGGATAGTTGATGCCCCTAATCCTATGCCATACATAGTCCCCTGATAATTGTCTTGTTGGTACGATGCCATGTCGCCATTTACACTGCTTCTAATGTGTAGATTCTGCAAAAGGGCTATATCAATGTAAGCATTACCCAACAGTCGCAGTGTTTTATATTGAGCATTGGCTAAAAGTAACTGTTGAACCGGATTGTTAAGATTTGACATTCCAAATGAACTTACATTGCTATTAAATGATCCATCTGAGTTATAAATTGGTTTTAATGGGGACGCAGCCGTTGCATTCGCAAGAATTTGTCTGTTTCCATCGGTATAGTTTCGAGTGTTTTTTTCTATCTGGTAAGTCGGTGAAATGTTAAGTCCAATTTTAATCTGATCAGTTGGTCTATACTCATTATTTGTTCTAAAAGCATAACGTTTTAGTGATGTATTTAAAAGGACTCCATCTTGATCGAAGAAAGTCATAGTTGAGGAAGAAATGATTTTGTCACTGCCAGATGAAACATTCAAGGAGTAATTTTGCATTGGAGCAGATCTCAATAGTGCATCATACCAATTAGTTCCTTCTCCATATTGATCCGGGTTAGCATAGTCATCAGGAATACCCCTTGTATATCCTTCGTATTTGATTTTATCTTCGTAAAATCCTTTCATGTAGGTTGCAAATTCATTCGCATTCATCATCTTTGGACGTCCTTTATTTGGTACATTCTGCCAGCCATAATAGCTGTTTATCCCGACAGTCGTTCTGCCAACTTTAGCCTGTTTAGTTGTAATCAATATAACACCGTTTGCGGCCCTTGAACCATATAGAGCAGCAGCAGCTGCATCTTTAAGAACTGTAAAAGTTTCAATATCATCTGGGTTTATCAAGTTCATGTCTCCATTTCTGGAATCAGCTCCCGATAGAATTTGACCATCAACGACAATCAAAGGTTGATAACCTCCACTAAGTGAGGCTGCACCTCTAATTCGCATGTCTATTCCTTGTCCAGGCCGTCCATTTGCCATGTTTATCTGTACGCCTGATACTCGTCCTTGCAATTTTTGCCCGAACTCGGCTCCTGGGATTTCTCTCGCCTGTGCCGCATTAAATGTGCTGACTGCACTTGTTATATCTTTGGCTTTTTTTGTGCCGTAACTAACTACAACAATCTCGTTGAGATTGTTGTTTCCCTCTGTTAGGAGAGTGCTGATAGGAATTGTGTCGGTTATTGTTATTTCTTGTGGTCCATAGTTAACTCTTGAAATAATCAGAGTTACAGGTAGTGTAGTTTCAAGTTTGAATTCCCCTAGACTGTTTGTTGTTGTGGATTCCATTTTTCCTTTCACATTTATGGAGGTTCCTGATAAGTCGTCTCCAAGTCTAGTTAAAGTAATTTTGCCTGAGACAATATGCGTTTTTTGTTGGGCTCTCAATATGGAATGTGAGCAGAGCAAAAGTAAAAGCAGCAAGCCATGTTTCAAGACAGAAATGGTCTGGCAAATTCTTTTAATCATCATTGCAGTTTATTTTTAAATTGTGAATACACTTTATCTCTCCAAGAAAAACTTGGATATTTGCATTTTTTGATCCAGAATTGTACATTAGGTTTATAAGAAACCTAATATTATTTATGGCAACCGAAACAACTATATAGTATCTTAAAAAAACATTCTAATATCCTATTCAATCAAACTGGTAGTAACAATCTGAACTGGATAAGTTGTAGTCAAATGTACTGATATAAATGTAATTTCGATTAAACAAATCTACTTTTAATTTGCACTTTTTGATATTTTGATTATTTTTAATCATGATTAGTTTTCATAAGTATTTGGGTAAGTCTGCCACAGAAGAAAATTGGGGATTGTACATTGCTAGTGCAGGTGTGTCAACTGTACAGAAGCATCAACCTTATCCAGTATTGAATACCCATCCTAATACACATGTTTTTACTTGGAATCGCGGACGTATATTGAATGATTACTATTTGATATACATAACGAAAGGAGGAGGGGTCTTAGAAACTCAATATCAAAAAGAAACTATAGTTAGTGAAGGTGATTGCTTTTTCCTTTATCCAGGTACGTGGCATCGCTATCGTCCAAATATTGAGACAGGGTGGGAAGAGTACTGGATTGGATTTAATGGATACTACCCTCAAAAGCTTATGGAAGCTGGATTTTTTAATAAAAAAAAAGCTGTCATTAATGTAGGATTGAGCAGTGATCTACTGGTTAATTTTCAAAGCATAATTGAAACGATTCAAAAGGCTAACATGGGATATCACCAGATAATATCTGCATGCGGACTTTCTATCTTAGCTTTAGTGTACAATTCAATTGCTTACAGAGAGGAGAATAGTAATAATCCCCTTCAATATATATCCAAAGCTAAATTTTTATTACAAGAGGCCTATGGTCGTGATGTCAATATGACGAAAATCGCGAAACAATTAACTGTCAGCTATTCAAAATTTAGAAAAGATTTTAAGATGGTTACAGGAGTTTCACCAAATCAATTTTTAATTGAGATAAGGCTAAATAAAGCGAAAGAACTCTTGAAAGCTACCAATATACCAATTTGTGAAATTGCGGGCCAGACAGGTTTTGATACATTGTTTTACTTCTCTAGATTGTTTAAAAAGAAATTCAATGTTGCACCAACTTTTTATAGGGGATTGAAATAAAGCCTATTAGGTAGAAAAACAAAGGCGACAGTAACTGTCGCCTTTGTTTGTTTTAAGCCTTACTTTCATCATATTCTCCAATAAGGCTATAGTATGCAAACATGCCTAGTCCTCCAACTATGATGGGGGTCAATACAAAAAGTATGACAATCCCAAATACAAGGTCATCTTGTTTGCCGGAAACAAGTTTTGGCCAACCAAATATGGCAATACAATAATAGGCAAATACAACTGTCAGCAACAACCAAACTATACCTAAAAATCTTTTAAGTTTATCCATGATAGTGTCAATTATATGTTTGAAGAAAGGGTCGTATTTCTTTTGTTATTGATATATATGAGTCCGATAATAAAGCAAATGATAGAAAGAATAATCGGGTACCACAATCCTTCCAAAAAATATTGTGCATCTCCTGCCTCTTTGGATTTACTTACAAGATAGACGGCAACTGTTGGCATCAACCCGCCAAATATACCATTACCAATATGGTAGGGTAATGACATGGATGTATAACGTATATTGACTGGGAACATTTCCACTAAAAAAGCTGCAATAGGACCATAAGTGATAGTGACAAACAATACCAACGAAAACAATAACCCTATCATTTTCCACTCATCCATAGTACTTAGTTTGACGGATTGGCTGACTTTAGTGTCTATTTTGGAAGTGCCAAGATGGTGTATTATTGTACTGTCAGAAACCATCTGAGTACCGTCATCAAATGTTTTTATAGTCTCAAATTTTACGGTTTTTTCGTTGTTGATATTAAGACTTTCAACTGGAGAATGGCTATCTATCTTGATTTCTTTTTTGTCCTTTACCTGTGTCAAACTATACATTTCGCCAAAAATGGGTCGGTATAACAAAATGGCTAAGAGCATTCCTCCAAGGAGTACCGCTTTTCTCCCAATCCGATCGCTCAATGCGCCAAAAACAACAAAAAAAGGACTGGCAATAAGAATGGCAATGGCTAATATGGAATCCGTTTGTGAGGCATCCAGATTACACACTTTTCCTAAATAGCTTTGCGTGTAAAATTGGCTGGTATAAAATATTACACCTTGCCCCATTGCTGCGCCGAAGAGCGCTAATAGTACATATTTCAGGTTATATCTATTGCCGAAACTTTCTTTTAACGGATTTTTGGTTAAGGTCCCTTCTTTTTTGGCTTTTGCAAATTCAGGGGATTCATGCATTCCTTTTCGGATAAGATAAGAAACCAATACCATCAAAATAGATATCCAAAATGGAACGCGCCAGCCCCAATCATCAAAAGATTCCGAACTCAAAGATTTTCTTGTTATGAGTATAACAATTAAAGAAAAAAGCAATCCAGTAGATGCGGTCGTTTGAATCCAGGCTGTCCAATATCCTCTTCTATTTGCCGGTGCGTGTTCGGCAACATAAGTGGCCGCTCCGCCATATTCTCCTCCCAAAGCTAATCCTTGTAACAATCTTAATAAGAGAACTAACAATGGTGCCCAGAAACCAATAGTGGTGTAACTGGGTATGCAACCGATCAAAAAAGTGGCTCCACCCATTAAGATAAGTGTTAACATGAAAGTGTATTTTCTTCCAATTAGATCACCTAAACGACCAAATACCAATGCGCCAAAAGGCCTAACTACAAATCCGGCTGCAAATGT
>QFOI01000173.1 GCA_003241175.1 Pseudopedobacter saltans | reverse complement strand
CCGCAGCGAGCGAAGGAGGTCTAGGTTCTATACTAGGTTCTTTCTCAGGTATTTTAGATCAGAACAAAGATGGAAAAGTGGATCTAAGCGATGCGGGTGGTTTGCTAGGTTCTTTGACTAAAATGTTTGGCGGAAAGTAATTTAACAGATTTTTACCCTGAAAAGGTCAAGAGCTTGTAAGTTCTTGACCTTTTTGCTTGTAACTTGTCGATTAAATTATTCCAATGTTGTCCATCCGCAACTATAATAAATACTACGGTAGAAAACTGATTTTGGATATTCCGGAATGCACGCTACAGCATGGTATCTATTGGATTCAAGGAGTGAATGGCTCAGGTAAAAGTACGTTACTGAAATCGATAGCTGGTATCTTGTCTTTTGATGGTACTATAACTTATGATGGATTGGATGTTAAAAAAAATATGGTGGTATTTAGGTCCGTTGTAAATTTTTCGGATGCGGAACCTTTGTTTCCGGAATTTCTTTCTGGTAGAGAATTGATTGGTATGTTTGAAGAGGCTAAAAAAGCGCCCAATGGACAAGCCCAAAAAATGATTGATGACTTGGAAATGGGGAACTATTTGGATAGTACTGTGTCTTCTTATTCGAGTGGTATGTTAAAAAAGCTTTCATTATTGTTGGCATTTATAGGAACTCCTAGGTTGATTTTGTTGGACGAGCCATTCATTACTATAGATGCTGCTACACTTGAAATAATTTATAGTTGGATCAGAGAGGCAAATGAAACAAAAAGTATTGACTTTGTTCTTTCATCGCATCAGACGCTAGACCTCGAGTTATTGCCATCTTTGCAAAAAATACAGATAATAGACAAAAAACTTATTTTTTGTTAAGTAGTTCCTACTATAAAGCCGTTCAAAAAGTTTTTGTAAAAGGATTTTACAAAGCTCATTCTGGCGCCTTGTTCTTTTTGTTTACAGTGCTATTGTTTTATTTTTTCTTTATTGGTATTTTGGATAAAATGCCCGACGAAAAGAAACTGTCTTGGAATCTTATTTTTGCAAGATTGACGCTGAATGATTGGTGGATGGTAGGTTTGTTTTCCGTGATAACATTGCTGTACATTTTGAAAAGTTGGCATTACATCCTAACGGAAATAGGCAAAGAGAAAAATGTTATAGTTCAACAAGCCGGCCAATGTTTTCGTGTTGGAAAACTATTTTCTATTTGGATAAGGATACAGTGTAAGATAATGCTTCCGCTTTTTGTTTATAGTCTGTTTATTGGGATGGTGGGGCTCATGTTTACGTTTAAAGCTGTTTTTTTGCTTGTCTGGCTGTTGTTTTGGCTTTTGATAAGTACATTTTTTTATATAAAAATAATACGTTTTCCCGCAGACTATTTTCTGAAATGGCAGTTTTTATCGACTCCCATTTTCAAAAAAAGAAAATTACATAGTTTATATTTATGGTATGTAGCTGATAAGTTAAAAGTGCTGTTTATTTTGACAAAACTGTCTTCATGGGTATTGATACTTGGATCTTTTTTGTCTACGGATTTTGGTGACAACAGTACTATTTATAATTATTTTGTTGCTAGTGTAATCGCGTTGACTAATAGTTTGGTTGTATTTAAAGAATATCAGTTCAACGTTCGGTATTTATATTGGAGTTTCAATTTTCCGAAACAACAATGGACTTATTTTTTTAATAGTTTATGGAGTTACGGCTTGTTGCTTTTGCCTGAGGTTTTATGGATGTTTAGTTATTTCGGATTGTGGGGCGGATTAAAATTATTTGTTTGGGTAATGTCCATATTGTTATTGTATAAAAGTGTGTTGTCCCAAATAGGAGTCAATATGAAACTGTATTTGAAAGCCGTTTTTGGCATATTTGTTTTGTTGTATTTCGTGTCCTTATATAACCTGTCACTTTTCGCAGTTCCATGGATAGTCGGATTCAGTTATTTTTTGTTTAGGAAAAATTTTCCATTGAAACAGATGTCTGGTTAAGACAAAATGTCAATTTTCAATTAATGGCAGGATAATTGGTTTTGCAATCCAAATCATTATTATGTTTGAAAAATTACTAGGGCAAATAAAAGAACCTGCTTTGCAATTGACGCAACAAGACTCCAATATACCAACTGATAAAAAGGAAGTTGCGGCTAACGATGCCATATCTTCCATTTCGGAGGAGATAGATAGGATGATGGACGGAGGAGATTTTTCTAGTCTTTCAGGAATTAAAGACAATGAGAATCTTCCCAATAATGAGACCATACAAAATGTGATAACCTCATTTACCCAAAAACTAAAAAGTAATAGTGGGCTTAGTGCAGATGACGCTGATAAAAGCAGTAAGAACTTAATCCCGACACTATTTGTTCAGATGAAAGAAAAATTTAGCAGTGAAAAGATGGATCTAAAATCCTTGATGGGAAATCTGAACCTTTCCGAAATCATGAAACTCATGGCCAATATGGGTAAGTTGAAAGATGCCTTAGGAAAATAAAAGTAATAACAAATAGATGGCAAAAGAGGTCTTATGGATCTCTTTTTTTATTTTATGTAATGGTTAAATTGGTTGTTTTTAACGTTTGGTTATGTGTATTTTTTTGTTGATTGGCTACCTTTAAAGTCATGAAAAGATTGCTAATAAAAACTTGTTTTTATGTCAAATGAGATTAGACTGTACATGTTACAAACAGGTACCTTGAAGTGCAAGGAAAATAATATCAAAATGAATGCCTCATTGGATCCTTACGAAATACCGGTACCTTGGTATTTGATAACGCATCCTAAAGGAAATATTGTCATTGACGGAGGTAATGCGGTAGAATGTGCCTCGGATGCGATTGGACATTGGGGAGGCATTACAAAGGTATATTGGCCAGTAATGAAGGAAGAGGATGGATGTGTAAATGCGTTGAAAGCAATGGGGGTCGATCCTGAAAGTATAAAATTTGTTATACAAAGTCATTTACATTTGGACCACACAGGAGCGGCGGGGAGATTCCCCAATGCGACACATATAGTACAAAGAGCAGAATATGAGTACGCCTATGCAGCGGACTGGTTTGCAGCAGGCGGTTATATTCGCAAAGATTTTGACAAGCGGGGATTGAAATGGCATTTTTTGAATGGTTATCATGAGGACGGTTTTGACTTGTTTGGCGACGGATCTGTCAAGATTTTGTTTACGCCTGGGCATTCTCCAGGTCATTCTAGTTTCTTGGTTACATTACCTCATTCTGGCCCCATACTATTGACGGTGGATGCGGCTTATACGATGGATCATTGGGAAGAAAAGGCGTTGCCGGGTTTTTTGGCTTCGGCTGTAGATTCAGTTAGATCAGTCGCTAGATTGAAATTTTTGGCACAAAAAGAAAATGCACTTGTAGTTACAGGTCACGATCCGATTATGTGGCCCTCATTTAAGAAAGGACCAAAAGAATATTACGATTAGAATAAAACTTTTATGGAAAAAATAAAGACACGTGTAGCTGTATTGAGAGAAATGGGCTTAGCAAGACCCTATTCAGAATCTAAGCCTTTGACCATAGAGGAAGTGGAACTTGATCCTCCTGGAAAAGCGGAGGTTCTGATAAAGATTAAGGCTGCCGGACTTTGTCATTCGGACCTGTCTGTAATTGATGGTAATCGACCACGGCCTTTGCCGATGGCTTTAGGACATGAAGCTGCAGGCGAGATTGTACAACTAGGAGAAGATACGGGAAATTTTCAGGTTGGAGACCATGTAGTATTTACTTTTTTACCTTCTTGTGGACACTGTATTTATTGCCAAACCGGAAGGCCTGCTCTTTGCGAAATAGGTGCAAAAGCTAACGGAGATGGTACTTTGCTAGGAGGTGGAAGGAAGATTCATAAAGGAGAGGATTATTACTATCATCATTTGGGGGTTTCTGGATTTTCGGACTATGCTGTGGCTTCCATACACTCTCTTGTAAAAATCGACAAAGAATTTCCATTTGAGATTGCCGCTTTGTTTGGTTGTGCTGTTATGACAGGTGTCGGGGCAGTAGTCAATACTGCGGATACTAAAGCGGGAGATAGTGTATTGGTAGTCGGTTTAGGTGGCGTAGGTCTATCTGCAATACTTGGTGCAAAAGCTGTAGGTGCATCCAAAATTATCGGAGCAGACATTAGTCGTTATAAACGAGATGCTGCTGTTGGGTTTGGTGCGCATGAAACGATTGACTCTAGTGCTAGCAACAGTTTGGAAACTGTACAAAAAATGACGAATGGGGGAGTGGATGTTTCTGTGGAATTTGCTGGTGCCATGCCGGCTTTAGAGTTCGCATTTGATGCCACAAAACGAGGTGGGACAACTGTTACGGGTGCTTTGCCGCATCCAGATGCAAGGCTGAATTTAAATCCTTTGACACTTGTTGGCCAGGAAAAGACATTAAAAGGATGTTACTTGGGTAGTTCTGTTCCTATGCGGGATATTCCAGCCTTTTTAAATCTGTACAAGACGGATAGGTTGCCTGTTGATAAACTTATTTCTCATCGTTTGCAACTAGAAGAAATCAATGAGGGATTTGAAAGATTGGCTGCTGGCGATGCGATAAGGCAGGTGATAATATTTGATTAAAAAAGTAGACAATGGAAAACTATAAGGAACTAATAAAAGAAAAATCTTTTGTTAATGGCGAATGGGTTTCAGAAAATGATACAGACTATATTGACGTAAAAAATCCTGCGGACAATAGTATAGTTGGAAAAGTAAACAATAATACCGCTGTATTAGTTAAAAAGGCTATTGATGCGGCGCACAATGCGATGCCCAAATGGAAATCTTTATCTGCAAAAGAGCGTTCCAGTATTCTTTACAAATGGTATAGTCTGATTCAAGAACATAAGGAGGATATTGCCTATATCATGACATTAGAGTCTGGTAAACCAATTGGTGAAAGTAGAGGAGAGGTAGACTATGGATCTTCTTTTATACAATGGTTTTCGGAGGAAGCGAAAAGGGTCAATGGAGATGTGATACCAGGATTTACTTCTGATAAGCGAATAGCGGTTATTAAGCAACCAATAGGAGTTGTAGGTGCGATTACACCATGGAATTTTCCGCTGGCTATGATTACCCGAAAAGTGGCGCCAGCATTGGCTGCGGGTTGTTCGGTTGTTATTCGTCCTAGTGAAGAAACACCTCTTACGGCACTAGCTATATCTCAGTTGGCTAAAGACGCAGGATTTCCGGATGGTGTGTACAATACAGTTGTCGGTTTGGATGCTTCTGCGATGGGGATTGCTTTATGTGAAAGTGAAAAAGTCGCGAAGATTTCTTTTACAGGATCCACAAGAGTAGGGCAGATATTGATGGCTCAATCCGCTTCTACGCTTAAAAAGTTGAGTTTGGAACTAGGTGGTAATGCACCATTTATAGTATTCGAAGATGCAGATATTGATTTGGCTGTGAAAGGTGCTATTGCTGGAAAATTCAGATTTGGTGGGCAAACTTGCGTTTGTGTGAATCGGATTTTGGTACATGAAAATATTTATGAGTCTTTTACTGACAAATTTGTCGAGGCAGTAAATACTCTTAAGGTTGGAAATGGTTTGGATGATAAAACTAATATTGGTCCATTGATTAATCAAAAAGCTATTGATAAAGTCGAAGGTTTTGTCAAGGATGGTTTAGAAAAAGGTGGTGTTCTTTTAACTGGGGGCAAACTAATGGATGGTCTGTTCTATGGACCTACGGTTATAGGAAATGCCACTGCCAATATGCGTTTTGCTAAAGAAGAAATTTTCGGTCCTGTTGCACCCTTATTCAAATTCAAATCGGATGAGGAAGCTGTTGCCATGGCAAATGATACTATTTACGGACTAGCATCTTATTTCTATACGAATGATCTAAACCGAACTATAAAAGTTTCTGAAGCATTGGAATACGGTATAGTTGGCGTCAATGAAGGTTTAATTTCGTCAGAAATGGTTCCTTTTGGTGGTGTAAAATATTCTGGTGAAGGTAGGGAAGGTTCTAAGTATGGAATCGAAGATTATGTGGAAATAAAATATGTTTGTCTAGGAAATGTCAAATAGTGCTAAATTGTGACTCCACAACTTAAACGATGCAATATGAAATTATTGAAATACGTACTTTTCTCCTTTTTTCTTTTTTTGTTGAATTATAATGCTGAAGCACAGGATACAAAATCCGAGAAGGAAGTTTCTTCCACCATTCAAAAGTTCACCAAAGCCTTAGAAGATGGTGATACTGCTACACTTCATGCAATGACTGCGGAAAAGCTCACTTACGGACATTCTTCCGGAAAGGTGCAGGACCAAAAGGAATTTCTAACTTCTTTGTCAGACGGATCTTCTGATTTTGTCAAAATAAATATTTCAGAGCAGCATATTGATATTTTTGGAACCACGGCGGTTGTTCGACACATTTTGTCCGCAACTACAAATGACGGCGGAAAGCCAGGTAATGTAAGCTTAAAGATTTTGCTCGTTTTTCAAATGCAAAAAGGGAAATGGATTTTGCTGACACGACAGGCGGTGAAGTTTAACAATTAAAATGACAACGTTTCCGTAAATAAAGGTGCGTCAAAATATGTTACTAAGGCTTAAATTTTGTAAAATTGTTCGCATAAATTAATGATTATGGATTATTTACACCAGTTGTTTGATCTCTCTGGAAAAACTGCATTGGTAACGGGTTGTGATAAAGGAATAGGAAAGGGTATGGCTTTAGCACTTGCTGCTGCAGGAGCTAATATAATTGGCGTTTCAAGAAGCCTTAAAGATGATCAAGGAATACCTGTAGAAGTTCGAGCTCTAGGTCGCTCGTTTTATTCTTACCAAGCAGACTTGAGTGAGCGTGAGGCTGTGTATAGTTTTATAGAAAAAGTAAAAGCTGAGCATCCAACTATAGATATATTGGTTAACAATGCTGGAACTATTATGCGCAAACCAGTTGCAGAGCATCCCGATGAATATTGGGATAAAGTTCTTTCCATTAATCTCGATGCTGTTTTTATCTTGACGAGAGAGTTTGGAAAAGAAATGATCGCAAAAGGCTCTGGGAAAGTGATTTTTACTTGTTCCATGTTGTCTTATCAAGGAGGTATCAATGTACCAGGATATACGGCCTCTAAAAGTGCTATAGCAGGTTTGGTTAAGGCCTTTGCAAATGAATGGGCAGGAAAAGGTGTTCATGTCAATGGTATTGCACCAGGGTATATTGCAACTGATAATACGGCTGCATTAAGAGATGATCAAGATCGTAGTAAGTCTATATTGGAACGTATTCCTTCTGGTCGTTGGGGAACTCCAGATGACTTTGCTGGAGCGACTATATTTTTGGCATCTGAAGCATCCAACTATGTAGATGGTACGATCCTAAACGTAGATGGTGGTTGGATGGGAAGATAATTTTATATAAAAATACAAACAATGGAAGTAAGATTTGCCAATA
>QFOI01000172.1 GCA_003241175.1 Pseudopedobacter saltans | reverse complement strand
GCGTGTAAGGGAAAGTGCCATCGGACTAGGTTACAGAGTCCCTTTTATAGTAGCTTCTCCTTGGTCGCGTGGAGGTTATGTCAACTCGCAAGTTTTCGACCATACTTCTGTCGTTCAATTCATAGAAGGTTTTGCTAGTCGTAAAGCAAAAAAACAAGTTGTTTGCGAAAATGTCACGGATTGGCGGAGGGCTGTATGTGGCAATCTTGATTCCGTTTTTCGCCCTTACAATGGCGAAGAAATAAAGGAGCCAACCTATCTGAAAAGAAATGAGTATGTGCAAAGAATCGATAAGGCGCAATATAAACCACTACCTATTGTTGCTGATGCTTTATCAGAAGAAAATATTAAACAAATAAGAGAAAATCCTTTGGTCGTTAAAACTTACCTCCAACAAGAAAATGGAGGAAGGAAATCAAATTCTTTACCGTATGAGTTAGGTGTTGATTTACAGAAGGTAGGAAATACACTCAAAATTAATTTTGAAGCTGCAACCAAATTATTTGGTAAAAAATCCGCAGGTTCTCCTTTTGTCGTTTATGCATTGAAAGACTATAAAAAGAAATCTGATTTTGAAAAGGGTGCCAACTGGAATTTTACGGTTGGGGCAGGAGACAAAATTTCCTACGATTGGAAAATAGATAATTTTTCAGATAAAAAATATCAATTGGCTGTTCATGGCCCCAATGGTTTTTATCGATTATTTGAAGGCGATGGGGGATGTCCGACTATTGACATAATCGCAACCAATATTAAAAATAAAAAACGAACTTATGGTTCATTGGAACTTAGATTTTTGAACAAAGAAAATCGTGCACTTGACATTTCTATAATCGACAATGCTTATGGTAAAAGTATCTTGAAAAAAAATATCTCGGCTAATAGTTCTTCAGCCATAGATATATCATTAGAGTCTAGTTTCGGATGGTATGATTTTATAGTTTTAGTGGATGGTTATTCCAGTTACAAATCAATTTATGCCGGCCATGTTGAAAACGGACATGAAGCAATGAGTGATCCTCAGATTGGTTGATGTTAAATATCGAATTCCTATCTTGCACTTATGCATGTTGATTATTTAATCGTTGGACAAGGAATAAGTGGAACTTTTCTGAGTTACTATTTGCGAAGTGCTGGAAAGTCTGTTCTTGTAATTGATAAACCATTGTCTAATACCGCTTCGCGTATTGCGAGTGGTGTTATTAATCCTGTAACTGGAAGACGTATTGTTACGACATGGATGATTGACGAGTTGTTGCCTTTTGCCAAAAAAGCCTATCAGGAAATAGGAAAATTGCTAGGGGAAAGTATAGTTGATGAATGTTCCATATTGGAGTTTCATCCGACTTTACAGATGCAAGAAGCGTTCAATACGCGCTTAGCGGAAAGTGCAGATTATCTTTCATCAGTTAATAATGAACAGAACTGGGAACCGATTTTCAATTATCATTTTGGTATAGGAAAGGTGAGCCCTGCATTACATTTGGATCTACAAACCTTGCTCAATGGCTATCGTTCTTTTTTGCAAAAAGAAAATTTATTATTCGAAGATGTCCTTGAAGAGCAATATCTAACTATAAAAGATGATTCTGTCCAATATAAAGACATAGTTGCCTCCAAGATTTTTTTCTGCGATGGAGTTGCTGGAATTTTGCACCCTTATTTTGATAAATTACCTTTTGCATTTAATAAAGGTGAAGCCATTATAGCAGAGATTCCGGATTTGCCTAATCAATATATATACAAACAAGGTCTGAGTCTGGTTCCTTGGGATAAAGAAAAGCAATTGTTTTGGATTGGTTCGACCTACACATGGAAATATGATGATGTATTACCGACAAAAGACTTTTCCGAAAAAGTAAAATTTCAATTGGACAACTGGCTCAAACTTCCTTACAAAATTGTTGATCATTTTGCTGCCGAAAGACCTGCCAATGTGGAACGTAGACCTTTTGTTGGTTTGCATCCTCAGTTTCCCAATATCGGAATTCTGAATGGCATGGGAACGAAAGGTTGTTCGCTAGCACCTTTTTTTGCCAAAGAAATTGTTGATTTGTTATTGTCTGGTAAACCAATCAATCCACTTGCGGATGTAGGGCGTTTTGCTCGTGTTTTGGCACGGTAAATCTTCTTTTGTCTGATTTGTTAAATATAGGATGCATTTGTCAGTTGCTTTTTACTTTTACTATTGGGCTTGATAGATAATTCCTATTTTCGCAGCAACTTTTTTAGAAAAGCATTAATGATGAAAAAAATATACTATTTCGTATTGGCTTCTGCCTTGTTTTTGGGCGCATGTAATGGAAATGATTCTGACAACAGTGATACTACGACAACTGCCAATACTAACAATGGTGAGCCGACCGCTATTCCTTATTCAGTAATTAATGTTTATCCGCATGATACGGCGGCTTACACGGAAGGTTTGTTTTTTCATGATGGAGATCTTTACGAAAGTACCGGTGGTATGCAAACACCAGAATCCCCATCCAAAAGTTTTATTGTCAAACGTACGATCCAGGATTTGAAACCCATCAAGCAAATGGATCTTCAAAAAGGAATTTTTGGGGAGGGGATCAATATCATCAACGGTAAATTGTATCAACTGACTTATACAGAACACAAGGTTTTTGTATACGATGCCAAGACATGGGCTAAAGTCGGTGAGTTTAACTGGCCACGTGAAGGTTGGGCAATGACCAACGATGGTAAAAGTTTAATCATTTCCACGGGAGATAGTAATCTTTATTATGTCAATCCAAATGATTTTTCAGTAGAAAAAATAGTAGGCGTTACCACTAACATGGGGCCTTTAGGCAACATAAATGAATTGGAATATGTGGACGGGATGGTTTATGCCAATGTATTCGGACAAAATCAGATAGTCAAAATTGATCCTAATTCGGGTAAGGTTGTCGGTGTTTTGGATCTAACAGACATTAATGCTAAAAACGGAATTAAGTACTCGCCCAAAGATGCAGGTAATGACGTATTAAACGGAATTGCCTACAATCCGACCACCAAAACATTTTTTGTTACTGGAAAACGTTGGCCTAAAATATTTGAAATCAGACTTTAAGGCTGCTTTTTTTACCTTTGTAAAACTGAACTGTATTGGGATATGTTTTCCAATACGGTTTTCTATTGTAATTTTTGAAGAGATATGGATATTGTCTGCACAGATAAGGAATTGTTTTTGTTGAAAAAGGTAGGTGGTGCTGCTAATGAACTTAGTTTGCCCGCATATCTTATTGGTGGTTTTGTGCGCGACAAATTGTTGGGACGTCCATCAAAAGACATGGATGTTGTTTGTTTAGGTGATGGTATTCAATTGGCGGAAGCTGTTGCAGATCGATTTAAACCGAAACCGTATATTGCCATTTTTAAAACCTATGGCACAGCTCAGATAAAAATTGATGACGCGGAGATTGAGTTTGTTGGTGCCCGAAAAGAAAGCTATCATGCTGATAGTCGCAATCCAGAAGTGACCGCAGGTACATTGCAAGATGACCAAGATCGTAGGGATTTTACGATCAATGCGATGTCTATCAGTCTGAACAAAGAAGATTTTGGAACATTGATTGATCCATTTAACGGATTGAAAGACCTATCCAAAAGAAGGATTGTGACACCTTTAGATCCGGATATTACGTTTAGCGATGATCCTTTGCGGATGTTGCGTGCCATTCGGTTTGCTTCTCAACTAGACTTCAATATAGATCCGGTGACATTTGAAGCCATCCAGCGCAATGCAAAACGTATTGAAATCATTACGCAAGAAAGAATTTCGGAAGAGTTCAATAAAATTCTTTTATCCAAAAAACCATCTATTGGTTTGTCGTTATTGAGTGATAGTGGATTATTGGAACTCATTTTTCCTGCACTGATGGCAATGCACGGAGCGGAAAATGTGGAAGGCGTAGGTCACAAAGACAATTTTTATCACACATTACAGGTTGTTGACAATATCTCAGTACATACAAAAGATTTATGGTTAAGATGGGCCGCTTTGTTGCATGATATTGGAAAACCGGCTACCAAAAAATTCGAACAAAACGCTTGGACATTCCACGGTCATGAGGTTGTTGGTGCCAGAATGGTTTCGAAGATTTTTGCAAAAATGAAACTTCCTGGAAACGAGAAGATGAAGTTTGTGCAGAAGATGGTTGGGCTGCACATGCGTCCAGTAAGTTTGACGAAGGAAAATATTACGGACAGCGCCATCAGAAGATTGCTTTTTGATGCAGGAGAGGATATTGATTCCTTGATGACGTTATGCGAGGCGGACATTACCAGCAAGAATAAAGTCAAGGTCAAACGTTATTTGCAGAATTTTGAATTAGTGCGGCAGCGAATGGCGGCAGTAGAAGAAAGTGACCGTATGCGAAATTGGCAACCGCCGATTTCAGGTGCATTAATCATGGAAACATTTGGTATCGGGCCGTGTCGTGAAGTAGGTACTGTCAAAGATGCCATCCGAGAAGCTATTTTGGATGGTATTATTCCCAACGATTATGCTCTTGCTTATCAGTTTATGCTGGAAAAAGGAGCTGAACTGAGCTTAAAACCTGTTGGCAAAACACAAAATCCTGAGGATTTAGTCATACATTAGCAAATACAATAAGGATTTACATTTTACAAAATAATTATAGTGGCAGAATTAAAGTTTAGGATTTATTTAGAGGAAGATGATGCGGTGTATCGTGATGTCATTGTTTTGCATACACAGACATTTCAGGATTTGAATGATATTATTCTAAAAAGTTATGAGTTTGATTCCAAACATCAATCGACTTTTTTCAGAAGCAATGATCATTGGCAAGAAGGGCGTGAAATTTCTAAAGAAAAATACGACAAGCCTTATAAAGCGGAACCTTTGATGATGAAGGATACTGTTATCGGAACGGAAATAAGAGATACTAACCAAAAGTTTATATTTCTATACGATTTTGCCAAAGGTTGGCGTTTCCTTGTGGAGCTGATTAAAGTAACCAAAGAAATCAGCAGCAAAATAACTTATCCTGCCGTGGCAAGGACAGAAGGCATCGGCCCACAACAATATGGTACCAAAAGTCTATTGGGCGATCGTTTCATGGATATTGAAGAGAAGTACGACCTTACTCAGACGGATGGATTTGGTGAGGAAGGAGAGGAGGGTGAATCCGGAATGGAAGCTGAGGGCGAGGGCGGAAGTGAGAATGATGATTTTTAGTTGATATTTGCCAAAACCAAACAATACGCTTAATGCGTAGTTTTATTTGTTCTAATATTTAATCTATGTTTTCGGAAGCTGAAACACTTGAATTGGGTAAGCAAACCCAGTTTTTCCTACAAGAGATTGCCAATATCAATATAGAGCAGATTGTTGAATTGCGAAAGGTTTTGCAGTTCAATGAATACCGTTATTATGTTTTGAATGATCCGCTGATTTCGGATACGGAATATGATGGACTGTTCAAACATTTGCAAAAACTAGAGGCAGAACATCCCGAACTGATAACGCCTGATTCTCCTACACAAAGGGTGGGAAAGGGGCTTTCTTCCGATTTTCCTACCGTTCAGCATTTGGTGCCGATGCTTTCTTTGGAAAATTCCTACAATGCAGAGGATTTAAAAGATTGGGATGAAAGAATTGAGCAAACTATCAAGCATTCTTTTCATTTTTGTGTGGAACCCAAATATGATGGTGCTGGGATTTCACTTATTTATGAAAACGACATGCTCGTACGAGGTGCAACTCGTGGCGATGGAGTACAAGGAGACGATATCACACCCAATGTCAAACAAATAAGATCTATTCCTTTATCTGCGCCTTTTTCCAAATATGGCATACAACAGATCGAGATACGTGGAGAAGTATTGATGTACAAGGATGCCTTCAAAAAGTTCAACGAATCACTCGCAGAACAAGGCAATGCGATTTTAGCTAATCCAAGAAATGCGGCGAGTGGCAGTTTAAGGATGAAAGATCCTCGTGAAGTTGCCAAAAGAAATCTTTCCGCTGTATTGTATTATGTCAGTGATTATACTTTGATAGATCCAAACAAACCTATAGATGTGCATTTGCAATCGCAATCTGGTTGTCTCAAAATGCTTTGGGATTGTGGTTTTCTATCTCCTTACAAAGAAATACAAGTACTGCCTACTATTGAAGAAGTGGGCAAACATATACATGATTTTGAAGAGTTAAGAGATACATTGCCTTACGAGATTGATGGAATGGTTGTGAAAGTGGACAATGTCGACATTCAAGAGCAATTAGGCAATACGTCACACCATCCAAGATGGGCGATGGCTTTTAAATTCAAAGCTAGACAAGCTACGAGCCATTTACGACAAGTACTTTTTCAGGTAGGTCGTACTGGTGCGATTACACCAGTAGCCAAAATCGATCCGGTTGCGATCGGAGGTGTCACCGTTTCTTCCGTATCGTTGTTTAATGAGGATATTATCAAAGAAAAAGATTTGAGAATCAACGATACCGTTTTGGTAGAACGAGCTGCGGACGTGATTCCGTATATTGTCAAGTCTCAGGCAGAACTTAGAACTGGTGAGGAATTGGAAATAGTTTTCCCAACTCATTGCCCTGTTTGTAATTCTGTATTGAAAAAGCCGGAAGGGGAAAGTGTATGGCGATGTGAAAACCCAAACTGTGAGGCGCAAGTTGTTGAGCGTATCATCCATTTCGGAAGCAAAGATGCTATGGATATTCGCAGTTTTGGAGATGCATTGGTTCGCAGATTTTTTGCTAAAGGACTATTGAAAGATATTCCTGGAATTTACAAATTGGATTACGAACAAATAGGACAATTGGAAGGTTTCGGAAAACGTTCTGTTGAAAATCTAACAGCTGCCATAGAAAAAAGCAAAACACAACCTCTGTTTCGTCTCATCTATGCATTAGGAATCCGTTTTGTGGGAGAAACTACCGCTAAAACTTTGGCTAACAATATTGAAAACCTTTGGGATTTAAAAAGTAAGACAGTAGAGGATCTTTCACTATTGGAGGATATTGGTCCAAAAGTGGCAGGCTCCATATATGCTTTTTTTCAAGTCCCGGAATCTATAGCAATGTTGGAAAAGTTGGAAGCTTGCGGTGTCGTATTTTCCAAACCTAAAAAAGATTTTTCAAGTGACAATACTGATAGCTTCCTAGATGGTCAAACATTTTTGTTTACGGGAACTTTATCTAAATTCAAACGTAGTGATGCTGAGGCATTAGTGGAAAGTCACGGCGGAAAACTTTTGGGTGGTGTTAGCTCCAAATTGAATTTTCTTGTCGTAGGTACGGATGCTGGTAGCAAACTAGATAAAGCCAAAAAACTCAATACTGTAAAGATTTTGAGCGAAGATCAGTTTATGGAATTGGTTCATCTTGTGTAGCTATTGGGAATAACCAAGCCTCCAATAATTGTTGAT
>QFOI01000171.1 GCA_003241175.1 Pseudopedobacter saltans | reverse complement strand
TATGAGAAATTAAAACTCTTCCATCCTAAGACTGGGAATCGTTTGTAGTAAAAATTGAATAGCAAAATCAATCTCTTCTTTGGTAGTAAATCGGCCTAAGCTAAATCGAATGGCACTTTTCGCTCGTTGTTCACCCAAACCCATTGCCATCAACACATAACTTGGGTCATTGCTCGCAGAAGTGCATGCCGAGCCCGCAGAAACCGCCAATGTCGACCGAAATGCTGACAACAACTGGCTGCTAATAGGCTCCATAAAAGATATATTGGAAATGTGTGGCAATCTTAGCCCAATGCCATTCACATGTGTGTTGCCTATATTTTCCAAAATAGCGACTTCCAGTTGATCACGCATTTTAGTCAACAGCAAAGATTCTTCTTCCATCTTTTGAATAGCTAATTCGCAAGCTTTTCCCAAACCGACAATGCTAGGAACATTTGAAGTACCACTACGCATATGGCGCTCATGTCCACCACCATTCATTTGCTCTATCAAGGTTACTCTGGGATTTTTGCGTCTAACATACAATGCTCCGACTCCTTTTGGGCCGTATATTTTGTGTGCAGAAAGAGAGAGCATATCGATATTGTCTTCTAACACATTCACTTTTACCTTTCCAACAGCTTGTGTAGCATCACAGAAAAAAATGACTTTATTATTTTTTGCTATTTTTCCAATAGCAGGTATATCCTGAATAATGCCTGTTTCGTTATTGGCGTACATAATAGCCATCATTACAGTTTCGGGACGAATCGCATTTTCCAATGCTGCAAGATCTATTTGACCGTTTTCATCCACAGATAAATAAGTAACCGCCACTCCTTGCTTCTCCAAATGTTCACATGTATCCAAAACTGCTTTGTGTTCAGTCGATACCGTGATCAAATGATTACCTTTACGATGGTATGCTTCCATGCACCCTTTTATAGCCAAATTGATGCTTTCCGTGGATCCAGAAGTAAACACAATCTCTTGAGGTTCTGCATGAATCAGTGCAGCGACTTGCTCTCGTGCAACATTTACTGCTTCTGATGCAGCCCAACCATATGAATGTTGAAGGCTTGCAGCATTGCCATAATGTTTATATAAATACGGCAACATGGCATCCACCACCAACGGGTCAGGTGGTGTGGTCGCACTATTGTCCAGATATATTGGAAGCGAAATCATGCCAACAAAAATAACCAATCGTTAGAGAACAAACTGCATTAAAAGAATGAGAAACTTCTTATTTTGGATTAATTTTAAGCATTTACCACTCAAGTTTTCATCTATGTCGGCAAAACTATTCGCCATTTTTACAGCTATAATAATCACATCAACAACAATAGCTCAGAAAAAAAGACCTTTGGTGATTGCCTATTATACAGGAGATTCTAGCCTGATCAATCAATATAACATTGGCCAGCTGGATCAGATTATCTATAGTTTTGCCCACTTAAGGAATGATTCGATAACATTGAGTAAAGCAAAAGACTCCATCACTTTACATCATCTCGCTTCATTAAAAAAACAATATCCTCGTTTGAAAATACTTTTATCAATGGGAGGTTGGAGCGGCTGCGCTCCTTGTTCGGAAACTTTTTCGCGAGAAAACGGGAGAAAAACTTTTGCCATCACTACACAAAAGATGTTGAAATATTTCGATGTGGATGGCCTAGATCTTGATTGGGAATACCCAACAATTGAAGGATATCCCGGTCATCTATACCAAGCATCCGACAAAACCAATTTTACAGAATTAATCAAAACGCTGCGTAAAACACTAGGAAAAAAATACGAATTGAGTTTTGCAGCTGGAGGTTTCCAACATTATTTAGATTCGGCTGTGGAATGGAAAAAGATCATGCCTTTACTCGATAGGGTTAACATTATGAGTTATGATCTTGTTAGTGGTTATGCCACAGTTACTGGACATCATACACCTCTTTATAGTACCAATAGAAAAGAAGAAAGTACTGATAAAGCAGTCCAATACCTATTGAAATTGGGTATTCCTCCTAAAAAACTGGTCATTGGTGGAGCATTCTATTCCCGAATTTGGAAAAATGTTGCTCCTATCAATAATGGGCTTTATCAAACAGGTGCACATACGAAAGGCGTCGATTTTCGTAAATATGACTCGGCGTTTACGACAAAAAATGGTTGGCAATATTTCTGGGATGAAAAAGCACAGGCTCCCTATTGGTACAATGCAAAAGACAGTTCTTTCGCTACCGGTGATGACATACGTTCCATCAAAGCGAAAACGCAATATGTGCTTGACAATCGCCTTGGGGGCATTATGTTTTGGGAATTACCTTTGGATTTGCCAAGGAATGGCATGGTGCAAGCCATTACAGACGTAATGGATAAAAATCATAGGTAATAAAAAACTTTTATTCGATAAAATAAAACAGCAAGCTTCATTCGAAGCTTGCTGTTTTATAATAGATTAAGTATTGGATTAATATCCGCCACCACCTTTGTAACCACCGTTACCACCTTTGTAACCGCCGCCGTTGCCACCTTTGTAGCCGCCACCGCCGCCATAAGATTTTTTCTTGTAGTCACCACCGCTACCTTCTGGTTTAGGTGTAGATTCGTTTACAATGATTTTGCGTCCACCGATTTCAGTTTCGTTCAAATTGCTGATAGCAGCTTTAGCAGCTTCGTCGTCAGCCATTTCAACAAATCCAAATCCTTTGCTACGGTTATTGTTGAACTTGTCAGTTACAACCTTAGCAGAAGCTACTTCTCCATAAGTGGAAAATAGATTAAAAAGATCGTCGCTAGTTAAGGACCAGCTTAAGTTACCTACGTAAATGTTCATGGTTTTTAATTAAGAAAAATGTAAAAAATTTTACAGCAAACCAAAACCCAAAAGAACCATCCGTAGTAACGTTTCGATCACTTGGAGAAATTGAATTGAACTGTATTGCGTAACGAAGATAAAAATATTTATCAACCTAGCAATTTTTTTTAAAACATTTAAAAATTAACTATTTATTAGGTTGATTCGCATATTCTTTACAATAATTGATATCCCATTTCTGATAGCGCTTAAGTTGCTCAGATAATCTTTTGGAGAAATCTTCGTAGTTTTTGTTGCTTGGCTGAGTCCAAAGTACTTCACTAAGAGCTGCGGCTCGAGGGAAAACCATGTATTCTACCTTCGCAGGTCCTTCCATGTATTCTGTCCAGACATTGCCTTGCGCACCCAAAATATATTTTCGTTCATCAGCATTCAACTCCTTAGGTATTGGATCATAACCATAGACAGTTTGAATAGGTAAATATCCGCCTATTGTTACGGAATCTTCATTCTTACGTTGATCGTGATCCAAGTAAACATATCCACCTGGAGTCATGATGACATTGTGTTTTTGTTTAGCGGCAGCAATACCGCCTTCCTCTCCTCTCCAACTCATGACTGTAGCATTGGGAGCTAAACCACCTTCGAGAATTTCGTCCCACCCAATAATCGATTTTCCTTTACTATTGAGAAACTTTTCGATGCGATGGATAAAATAACTCTGTAGTCCTTCTTCGTCTTTCAGTCCTTTTTCCTTAATCAGATTTTGACAGAATTCGGATTTTTTCCAATAATCTTTTGGAGCCTCATCTCCTCCAATATGAATGTATTTCGAAGGGAAAAGTGGGATTACTTCTGACAGAACATCTTCCAAAAACTTAAAAGTATTTTCAGATGGTACAAAAATGTCTGGATAAACGCCCCATGACTGCTGCACCTCTTTTCCATCACGTGGTCCAAACCATTTTACGCCAGGTAAAACCTGTGTTGGTTGATTGGGGAACGTACTTAGTTCAGGATAAGCCGCAATCGCCGCAGATGAATGTCCTGGCATTTCTATTTCAGGGATTACCGTTATATACCTATCGGCAGCATATTTAACAACCTCTTTTACTTGTTCTTGTGTGTAAAAACCACCGGATCTCTTTTCATCATTGCCATTTCCTGGATGTCTGCCCGTAATTGTACCATTACGCCAAGCGCCAACTTCTGTCAATTTGGGATATTTTTTGATCTCAATACGCCAACCTTGATCTTCAGTTAGATGCCAATGGAACGTATTCATCTTGTGAAGGGCAATAAAGTCAATATACTGTTTCACGAAATCCACTGGCATAAAATGACGACCACAATCCAGCATCAAACCTCTGTATTGGAATCTTGGTGCATCTGCGATCTTCACAACCGGAACCGACAACTTCCCGCTATTATAATCTGTAGGCAAAAGTTGAATAAGGCTTTGAACACCGTAAAAGACTCCTTCTGGATCAGTTCCAATAATCGTTACTCCACTTGGGTTACTTTCCAAAGTATAGGAACCTTGAGCAACACCTTTTTGGGGAACAATCTTTAACGAAATCGTTTTCTTTTTTCCCGAATTCAAGTCTATAGAATAATACTTTTTCACATAATCGCTTAGGAATTGTGCAGACTTTTCCGTTCCCTTTCCAATACCGATACCAGCATCTGCTGGAATTTCATAAAACATATTTTCCTTAACCGTCATTTCTTGTGGTTTTGGAACAATACTTACTTGTGCATTTACTTTCATGATGGCAACCAGAAGGCCAAGTGCTAATAAAATCTTCTTCATATCATTTTGTTTGGGCTTTCAAATCTAAGCCAATTATCTCTAGCTTTAGTTGGACAATCGTTTTCAAATGCTATTTTAAAACGGGCAAAATCAATTTGCTTTCGTGTCCTTTTTCATGATAAATTTTAATATCTGCTTTTTGGAAATCACTGTCTTTCGCATGATAGATATCCACATATTTTTGAGGATTTCTGTCCACTAATGGAAACCACGTACTTTGAATTTGCACCATGATACGATGTCCTTTTTTGAACTTGTGGGCAATATCTGGCATGGTGTATTTTACTTCTGACACCTTTCCGGGCACGAATGGTTCTGGCTTTTCGAAACTATTGCGAAAACGGCCTCTAAAGATGTCGCCTCGTACAAGCATCTGATACCCATTCATCACATAATCCGTTTTGTCATTGTCATATCGGAAATCATCCGGAAAAACATCTATCAGTTTGACTACAAAATCCGCATCCGTCGTACTCAATGCCACTTGTAGGTCAGCGATCAACGGACCTGCCAATGTCACATCGTTATCCAATATATCCGTTTGGAAAACAACCACATCAGGGCGACGAGCGGCAAAACGTTGATCATCTGTCATGTATTCACGTGTGCGATGCGACTGGATTCCGTCTGTGTATGGAACTGGTTTGGATGGATCGCTGGTGTATTGGGTAAATCCATCAACGGTATTAGTCGGAGCCGTAAAACTCAAACCGCCTTTGGGTTGTAGATAGATGGCAGTTTCCGTTTCTTCTGCTGGTGGCCATTTGTCAAAAGTATGCCATTCGTTTTCGCCTGTGAAAAACACATTGGCTTCTTTAATATTGTCAATGGAACCTTTGCCTTTCAGATAAAAGTTAAAATAAGGCAACTCTATATTGTCAAAATACCATTTGGACGTTTTACTTCCGAACTGCACATTTCCCAAATACTCTCCATCGCCTCCACGTCCAGCCCATTGTCCATGAAACCATGGACCCATCACTATTTTGTTGTTGTTTTTAGCTTTTGATTCAATTGCTTGATAAGTTCTCCAAGCACCGAAACAATCTTCCGCATCAAAAAGACCGCCAACGACCAGCGTATTGGTAGTTGGAAGAATATTCGCCACATGATTGCGAACGTTTCGATCCTGCCACCATTTATCATAGGTGGGATGATTCATCAAATCTTGCCAAAACTTAATGCTGTCACCCATCATTTTACTCAAATTAGGCAATGCACCTGCTTGTAAATAAAACGCATAGTTATCGTTGGTACTAAATTTAAATGGTTTGGGACCAACAGTAGTTGGTTTGGGTCTTGTTTGACCAAAACTTGTATAAAAAGAAAAACCATCCTGCGTAAAAAAAGCGCCATTGTGGTGAAAATCATCACCTAAAAACCAATCCGTTACTGGCGCTTGTGGACTCACTGCTACCAAAGCCGGATGTTTACTAAGCGCCGCCATTGTAGAATAAAAACCTGGATAAGATATGCCAAAAACTCCAACCTTCCCATTGTTGTCTTTTACATTTTTTACCAACCAATCAATAGCGTCATACGTATCACTAGATTCGTCAATGGTGCTTTTATTGGTTTTATTTTCAATATAAGGACGCACGTCTACAAAAGTTCCTTCACTCATCCAACGTCCGCGGACATCTTGCGTAACCAATATATATCCTTCTTTTAGATATTCTTTGTAGTAAGAATTGTAGTATGGGCGATAGTTGTCTAGACCGTAAGGCGCACAAGAGTAAGGTGTACGGGTGATGAGTATTGGATGTTTTTCGGAAGCATCTTTCGGAATATAAATTGAGGTGAATAATTTCACGCCATCCCGCATAGGAATGCTTACTTCTTGTTTCTCATAATGGGAACGAAACCAAGTTGAGTCTATGTCTTGTGCCGAAACACTTCCAACTAAACATGCGGAGACAAACAAAGACAGTATTTTTTTCATCAAAATTGTTTTTGCAAATGGATAATGAGAATGAGCCATGAAGATAAGGCAAATCATAAATTTTTACCCAAAAAGGATTCATTTATATTTGCCCCCAAAATTCTTGAAAGTTATGGACGACTTGACCTTGATTCAACAAAATTTGCAAAGTATACATACCAGAATAGAAGCTGCATGTGTACGGGCAAACCGCCAAACAAATGAGGTTCGCCTCCTAATGGCGACCAAAACAGTCGATGTCGACAGAATCAAGTTAGCTGTCGGTCTAGGTGAAAAGCTTATTGGAGAAAACAAAGTACAGGAATACGTCGAAAAATGGGAAGGCACAAAAGACCTTAATATTGAAAGACATTTTATTGGGCATTTGCAAACCAACAAAGTAAAAGATATCATTAAATATGTCACTTGTATTGAATCCGTAGACCGTATCGAACTGGTAGAAAAACTAGATCAGCGGCTTCAATACGAAAACAAGTCTATAGATATCTATTTGGAAGTTAACACGTCGGGTGAAGATAGTAAGTCTGGAACCGAGCCAAGCAATGCGATTGCATTGCTTAAAAAAATAAGTGAATATGACACTATAAATGTGAAAGGTTTGATGACTATAGGACTGCCTAGCGACAACCCAGAAGATATTAGACCATGCTTCAAAACTTTAGTTGACATTCGAGATAGAGGCCAAGATGCCGGTTTACTCCCTAATTTCTGTGAATTGTCAATGGGTATGAGCCATGATTTGGAAACAGCTATTGAAGAAGGTAGCACGATTGTACGTGTTGGTTCTGCCATTTTCGGAAAAAGGGATTATGGAAATATATAGTTTAATAACCTTAGAAAAGTCCTTAATAATTACTTTAAAGTATTTATATAAATTAAAGAAAAATAAAATAAAATAAAGATTAAAAATAAGATTTATTAATTATTAGACTTTTTTAT
>QFOI01000170.1 GCA_003241175.1 Pseudopedobacter saltans | reverse complement strand
CTTCAGACGATATCAGAATCGAAATTTTATCCGACTCTTATTTCAGGGGAACCGTACTTCCCAATTCAAGAGTTAGTGTAAAAGTGAGTTCGGGTTCTCTTTTCAGCGGAAGATTTGAAACAGAATCCTTTACCGGAATTTTCAAAAGCGGTGCAACGGTTAGCCTTACAGGGAAAGCAAAAAAAGCAACCATCAATACAAGTTCAGGCGCTTATTGTAATGCTAAAAATTTCTTTGTCGACAAGATGACGGCAACGGCAGACACAAAATCATCTGCCCTGCTCAATGCCAAAGAGAACCTGGATTTGATGGGCAAACGGTTTATAGTTATAGAACTGGATGCCATAAAGGATCACCCGATTTTATTTCCGGTAGTAACGATGGTAGTGATGGAGCTTTTTATTTCCAAGATGCGCAAGCTGGAAGGACAGCGTAAAGTCCTTTGTGTAGATGAAGCGTGGGCAGCGATTGCCAAGGCAGGTATGGCGGCATTTTTAAAATACGCGTTCAAGACCATCCGCAAGTTCAACGGGATACCCATTGTCATCACACAGGAGCTCGATGATCTGGTGGATAGCCCGGTCATCAAGGAAGCGATTATCAACAATGCGGACATCAAAATACTGATGGACATGCGCAGGTACCAAAACAAGTTCGACAAACTACAGTCGGTACTGGGACTGTCAGAGAAAGGAAAGGCCTTGCTTCTTTCCGTCAACAAGAAAAACCGGGAAATATTTATTGACCTAGGTGGACAATCCATGAAAGTCTTCAAAAACGAGCTTAGTCCTGAGGAATACCTTGCCTATACCACGGAAGGTGAGGAACGCATACAGGTACTGGAATATGCAAAAAGTCATGGTTCCATGGAAGCGGGTATCAAGGCATTGGTGGCAGCAAAATGATTCGACGATAAAACTATTCACTCAACATTCAAACCTTTTTATGAAACACAAGACCGGAACATTGCTCTTTTCTCTTGTATTGTCTATAGCATTAGCGATAACGCCTACGGTACAAAGCCATGCTTTGTTCGGCTCCCTGTTCGGAAGTGCCCTGAAGGCCGCCATCAAAGCCATTGACCTACAGATACAGAAACTGCAGAACCAGACCATTGTACTGCAAAACGCCCAGAAAGTGGTGGAGAACGCCATGAGCAAACTCAAACTGGACGACATCACGGCTTTTGCACAAAAACAGCAAAGACTTTTCAGTGGTTATTACCAGGAACTACAACAGGTAAAATCCGTCATTGGAGAATACCAAAAAGTGGGAAACATAATGTGGATGCAGACCCAAATGATAACAGACTATAAAACGGCTTATAACCTGTTTAGAAACGACGCTCATTTCTCACCGCAGGAAATACAGTATATGTACACCGTCTATTCCGGTATTTTGGACAAGAGTGTCAAGGATCTATCTGCTCTAACCGTCATCATCAGTTCCTATTCCACGCAGATAAGTGACGGCAAACGTTTGGAACTTGTGGAACAACTGGCCACGGATATGGAAAACAACAGGCTTACCCTGTTACGGTTCAACCGTCAAAACAGTCTGGTGAGTCTGAACCGGGCTACCTCGGAGCAGGAAGTGAAGGCTGTCAAATCCTATTACGGACTATAATTCCATTCCCCATTTTCTAATTTCTTAAAACATGTTTTATGAAACAAGTATCGTTGTTCTTTTTCGCACTATTCCTTTTATCACCAAACTCCCATGCCCAATTGTTCGGTAATCAAGATAAAAAAATGATCTCCAACAATCTGGCACAGATCAGCCTACTAAAAACATACTGTGACTATTTAGACAAAGGACTCACCATCGCGCATGACGGATTGGATTTGACGCATTCCCTAAAAAATGGTGAATTCGATTTGCATAGTCTATTTTATAGTTCCCTGTTACAGGTCAATCCAAATATCAAAAAATATCCACTTGCCGGTCAGATAGTTGATATCTACACCAAAATGGGAATATTGCAAACTGCAACAAATAACCTTACTTCTAGTACAGATATGCTGTCGATCAAAGAAAAGCACTCACTCAAAACACTTGTTTCTAATGTTATGACTGCAACCAGAAAAGATATGGAGGAACTGAACAACCTACTCACAGACGGAAAATACCAACTGACCGATGACGAGCGCATCAAAAGAATAGACGCGGTGTACAAAAGGGTTTTAGGGAAATTTTGGTCGCTTTCTAATATAAATAAACGCGTAAATACTATAGTTGCTGGACGAATTAACCAGAAAAACAATGCTTCCAAATTTCGTCAACTGTACGGGATACCATAAAAATGAGAAATGATTCCTATCTCATAATTCATAATTCATAATTAAAAAAGCATGAAATATTTACTTGTTCTTTTCATCGGCCTCATAGGCTTGACGCTTCCGCATCAAAGCCATGGTCAGGCACAGGAACTGGAGATGCTGGCTTTGGATATCGACAAGCTGGCGCAAATGAAGCAAACCCTCCAAAACATGTACAACACTTACACCATTTTGGAAAATGGTTACAACAAAGTCAAAGACCTAACCTCTGGCAACTATAGTCTCCATCAGGTTTTTTTGGACGGATTGTTGGCTGTTAGCCCAACTGTTAAAAACTATGTGCATGTGGCAGACATCATTTCTGACGAAGTGAAAATAGTATCGGAATACAAAGCGGCACTGTCCCATTTTAAAAGCAGTCAACTGTTGAAAGCTTCAGAGCTGGATTACGCCAGCGGGGTCTTTGGCAAGATTGTGAATGGCAGTGTATCCAATTTAGATGCATTAGCCATGGTGCTGACTGCGGGACAGACAAGAATGAGTGATGACGAGCGCCTCACGGAAATAGACCGTATTTATAATGACATGGCGTCCAAACTCAGTGCACTACGCAGTTTCAACAGACGAGCCAACGGCATATTGGTTCAACGACAATCGTTACAGGCAGACTTTACAGCACAAAAAAACATTTCTGAAACCTCAAACTAAATATGATGAAACGAAAACCCATTTTATATATTCTATTAGGACTATGCACAGTTTTTCTAATGCCTACTATTGCCTGTGCACAGGATACCGGCGACAATATTTATAGTCTGCACCAGACCTTATCCAACCTCTTTGACGAGATGATGCCACTATGCAGTAAAATGATCGGCGTGGGACGTGCCATCGCGGGCCTAGGAGCCTTGTTCTTTATTGGAATGAAAGTATGGGGACATATTGCCCGTGCGGAACCCATCGACTTTTATCCGCTGATGCGGCCCTTTGCCATTGGACTTGCCATCATCCTTTTCCCGTCGCTCATCTATACCATGAACGGCGTACTGAAACCCATAACGAGTGCCACCGCCGACATGGCCAAGGATAGTCACAAGGCCATCGAACATTTCATGAAAAAACAGGAAGACGAAATCATGAACCAACCCGAAACGGCTACCGCAGGTACTGGTAATACAGATTCTTATAGTCAGTACGAACAACCCGACGACAACGGAGAAAGTACCGGATTCCTGGGCAGTATTTCTCAGTTCTTTGACTGGAAAAACAAAGTCAAGGAAGCTATCAATGAACTCTTGCAGATCGTGTATATGGCAGCCGGACTGGCAATCGATACAATACGTACCTTTTATTTGTTGGTGTTGGCCATTATTGGTCCCATTGTTTTGGGCATCAGTGTTTTTGGTGGATTGCACCATACACTCGAACACTGGTTCGCCAGATATATCCACGTATATATGTGGCTGCCCGTTGCCAATATATTTGGTGCTATCTCGGCAAAAGTCCTTGAACTGATGATGACGGATGGTCACGTAAGTATGGTGGCTTATATGGTTTTTCTGGTCATTTCCATCATCGGTTACACGACGGTTCCCAGTGTATCGGCCTATATCGTACAACCCGGTGCCGGAGGACAGGACATCTTACTCAATAAAGCAACCAGGCTTATTCCCGGAATGAAAAGAAGTTGACAATGGACAGTTGACATTTGAGAATGTAAAATACATTTTCACCTCGCATTTTGCATTTCACGTCTCTTTTAAGTTTCACACCTATTACTTATAACTTATAACTCATCACTTACAACTATAAAAAATGTTCCATCAACTAAAAAATATAGAGTCCGCCTTCAGGCACTTAAAACTATTCACTTTCGTAGTAGTATGCAGCGCTGCAACCGTTGCCTGTTATGCCGTCTATGCCAGTTACCGGGAAGTGCGAGCGGTTCAGGGTAAAGTCTATGTCATCAGTAACGGTAAGCTGTTGGATGCCGTGGCAACGGAGCGAAAAGAAAATATCGCCGTGGAACTAAGGGACCATGTTCGCATGTTCCACCACCATTTTTTCACTTTGGATCCGGACGAGAAAGCCAACGAACAGTCACTTATCAAAGCACTGTATCTGGCAGACGGAACCGCCAAAAGACAGTACGACAACCTAAAGGAATCGGGGTTTTACGCCAATGTTGTGGCGGGCAATGTTACCGAGCGGATACAGGACGACAGTATTGCACTGGACCTTAACGTGGATCCGTACTATTTCCGGTACTATGGCAGGCAAACCATCACGCGTCCGACGAGTAAAGTAGTCCGAAGAATTATTACCGAAGGCTATCTACGGGAAAGTTCCCAGACCGATAACAACCCGCACGGATTTTTGATAGAACGCTGGCAAACCCTCGACAATACAGACCTATCCATTTCCAAACGCTAAAAAAATAAACAATGGCAGTTATCAAGAACATACACGGAACAAGGAACCTGAAAAAGTTTGTGCCCAATAAAATACCCGTCAGGGAAAAATGGGAACAATGTAAAAACCGTCTTGCCCAAAGGCTGAATGGTAAAACCAAACATTGGGAAAGAAAACAGCAAAAGAAGTTTCTTATACTCTTCAGCATTGGTTTTACAGGATTGCTGACTCTCTCTTTTTGCTTTTTGACAAACCAGCATTTTGATGGTAAGGCCGTAACCGTTCCGACGATACCTACAAAGCTATTGTTGCAAGAAAAACAGTTGTTCCAAACCTTACAGCCTCCCAATCCCAAAAACATGCCTCCTCCCATAATGGATAGTGGCAGGCACAAACTATAATATTCACTCACATTAAAACATACTATACATGCATACAATCTCTTTACAACAGCAGCGGAAGTATAAGTTTTACCTTGTCCTTCCCATTATCGTCATTCCCTGCCTGACTTTGTTCTTCTTCGCCCTGGGCGGAGGTAAAGGCAGCGCATCCCCTGTAGCTCAAAACAAGGGACTCAATACCTTGCTTCCCGAAGCGCTGGTGGACAAAGAACCTGAGGACAAGATGTCCCTCTATGCTCAGGCATTAAAGGATTCCAACGGATTTGACGAATTGAAAAAATCGGACCCCTATAGTCTGGAAAACCTCCAGACAGATACCTCTGAGGGGTTGACAAGCCGCAGTCCAATGGGCAGAACCGGCACTACTTATACCGATCCCAACGAGCAAAAAGTCAATGAACGGTTAGCCTCACTACAACGCACGCTAGAGCAATCCAAAACGGAGAACTATAGTACACCCACCCGTTATGAAAGCGTGGAGAACCGCCAGTTAAAGGAACAGTTGCAGAACGTGCAGGAGCAGATGCGCCAGATGAACAGTATGCAAAACAAACAGCCCGACCCGCAGATGGAACAGATTGGTGCGGTACTGAACAAGATCATGGATGTCCAACACCCGGAGGCGGTAAAAGAGCGGTTAGCACAGGAAAGCCTTAAAAACAAAGGATTGGTGTATTCCATTGCGAACAATTCGGAGGAATTAATAGCCAAACCAATGAACGGCATTTACCCTAAAAGAAACATAGGGTTCTATGGTTTGTCGGAAACTCGGGATACCGGATATTCCAACAACACCGCCATTGAAGCACAAGTCCATGAGACGCAGACCTTGACTAGTGGAGCTACTGTTAAGCTGCGTTTGACCTCAGATATTTTAGTGGCTGCCCGGACGATAGCAAAGGGGGCATTTGTGTTTGGCACTTGTGATCTAAGTGGGGAACGGTTGAAAATTACGGTGAGTTCTATCCGAAGTGGCGACAGGCTGTTTCCGGTTACACTTGTGGTATACGACATGGACGGGCAGGAAGGTATCAGAATCCCCGGAGCCATTACCCGAGATGTAACGAAGGAAGGAATAGACCAAGGCGTTCAGTCCATGAACCTGATGACGCTCGACCCAGGAATTGGAGCGCAGGCAGCTGGTGCGGCCATGCAGACGGCCAAGAGCCTGCTTAGCAAAAAGGTTAAACTCGTCAAAGCCACTGTGCGTGCGGGTTATCCGGTACTATTGGTAGACAGACAACAAAAGAACTAATCGTATCCCTATTTCCCCGCCTCCAACCCTTTAACTCATTCCTAAAAACTGAAATCATGAAACAAAACATAATCAAAACCTTCTTTGTCCTGTTAACCATGTGGGTTTGCATACCCATTTTCGCACAATTACCTGCACTGGAACAAATAAAACCGGAAGCATACGGTACTCAATACTCGCTTTTGGTGGGTACGGGCAAAACCACCGTGCTCCTATTTCCCGACAAGATAGCTCCCGGGGGTGTGGACTTAGGCAGTTCTGATCTTATAGCCAATACCATCAATGGTGTTGACAATATCCTAAGGGTAAAGGCTGCGACTGAAAATTTTGCACCTACCAATCTGACGGTAGTGACAACCGACGGAAAAGTCCATTCCTTTTACGTAAGTTTTTCTTTATACCCAGATGATCGTCCCATTGATTTGGGCAAACAGGCAAATGCAGAAAAAGCACAGGCAGTCCTGAAAGACCGTAAACTCAATGACGCTCAGCTCAAGAAATCTGCGGGTGCCATAATTGCGCTAAAACCGTTCCTAAAAAAGCCCAAAACCAAATCCTATGGTATGCAGTTTTCTTTAAAAGGTATTTATGCCCAAGAGGACGTACTCTTTTTCCGCTTCGAGTTGGGCAATAAAAGTCCGATCGATTTTACCACTGACTTCATGCGTTTTTATATCAGAGACCAGAAGCGGTTAAAGCGAACGGCAGACCAGGAACTCGAACTTCAGCCATTGGCTATTTTCCCCGATAACAAAATATCTACAACTACCAGCAGCACACAGACAATTATAGTGGCGTTCAAAAAGTTCACCATTGCTGACCACAAGAACATGGTTATACAACTTTTTGAGAAAAACGGAGACCGTCACATGGTACTCAAAATCAAAGGCAAAGTGTTGATGCAAGCATCCAAACTATAACGTAGAAATGAATAGTTAATAGTGAATAGTAAATAATTAGGGATGAATACATAAGTCATTACTTAATACTCATTACTTATCACTTAATACTTCTTATTTACCCCATTCCTCACATCTCAAACCTCAACCATGAGCAAACTATCAAAAGAAATGGAAAACTGGCAGCAGGCGGAACTCAGGCATGCATCCGTGTTCGGCAAAGCCGCACTTAGGACACGCGGCTACCAG
>QFOI01000169.1 GCA_003241175.1 Pseudopedobacter saltans | reverse complement strand
CGAAGGATTACTACCCAAACCAATAGCTCTGAAAGAGCCAAAGCTTAGACCCGAAACAGACGGATTGGGACCTGGATCAACCACGCCCGAACTAGAAGTAACATTTTTGAATGTATACTCCGATGAAAAACTAATAGGAACTATTACCGTTCCTCCCGTGTAGGCAATATCTGTTTGATTCCGTAATTGAACTTGAATACGACCTCCATTTAAAGAAATATACCCCATCAATGTATTGGCATTTCCCGGTTGTAGATTAAAAGCAGCGGTAGACCGAATAAAACTTTCAACACTTCCTTTGTTATCCATAATAGTGTACGTGCGACCAGAGCTTGCAACAGTTGGTGTACTTATATATACATTTTGAAGTTGTATGAGTGAGGAACACCAGACTTCCGCACTATCATTCATTTGGGCGATATTGGTGATCTTGGGTCGAACCATCTGATAATTTGTAGGATATATCTTATTTATATCTAATTTGGTTATTTCTAACTCATTACTAAATTGCTCCAAAGTTGTTCCGCCAATATCAATTATGTAACTCTTGTCAAAAGTGAGTGTCGATAAAGATGACCCATACAAAATAATACCGCTACCATCGGCATCTTGGAATTTATAGTTTCCATTGGCCTCATTCTTATTGTCAGATATTATCGTTCCTTTAATTACGGTTCCGAACGGAATAGTTAGAGACTTACCATTATAGAGTTTACGTAATGCCCTTATGGTCGTTATTTTATTCGTGTCTGCAACTTGAGCATTACAACGACTATTGTAAAATTGGAAATCACTCGTATCTCTAACAATGATTTGTTTGTCACTATTATACAATGTAAAGACACCAGTCAATATACCATTTCCTTTAGGGACATCTATATTAGAAAAAGTAGCATAGCTACTATTGCGTAATAAAACAGCATTTCCTAAACAGTCTTGGAGAATAAAACTCACAGCGCTAACTTGTTTGGATACATCTGCCATTTTCTTAGACAAATCCGCATCATTAAACTGTACATTAGTAATCGATACAAGTGTAGATTGTAAAGTATCTTGTAGATTGTCAGTCAATTGGCTCGGCAAGACAACACGAGGTTGAACAATTTGATTGAATGCACCCTTAAATACAAATTTATCAACCAAATTGGATGCTATGCCATTAAGTTGCGGGCGATAAGACAAGCTACTATCAATACCTCCTCCAAGCTGTATAGTTCCGCGGTAATCACCCATATACAAACCTTTCAGATGTATGTACACCTTCCGACCTATAGGATAAGAAGTGTATAGATTGGAACTGGCGATTCGCAGCACAATCCCACCACTATTATCTTGCACCACAATCGACTGGTAAAAATTACCAGACTTATCATCCGCAATGACAACACCTTCAATTACGTCATTATTGGACAAAAGTTCAAATTTTCCAATAGCATGCAACTGCTTTAATTGACGTATAGACATTGTTGCCTGCATAATAGTATTTGTTTCTGTTTCAGGTATATCGAATTTCGGGCTACATCCCCAAAATAAAAGCATGGCACATAAATAGTATAAATTTCTCATAGTCAGTATTTTTAAAATCTGAAAGAAACATTGATTGAATAGTTACGTCCCATAGCATAACTATATTTGTTTGGAAACTTACTTAAATCATAACCCTTGGTATCCAAACGCATTTGTTCAAATGCGTAGGAAACGATTTTTTTATTATCTAATAAATTATTCCCACTAATAAGAAAATCAATATAATAATAGGTTTTCCGATGCTGCTTTATGAGAATAGAATAACCTCCAAAAAGATCAAGTGTATGACCATTCGGTAACTTTTCTTGTTTAAGTGTATTGACATAAACATCATTTTGAATAATTGGATTTATATCTTGTAAGGCTGTCGTCGTTCTTTTTATAGGATTAAGACCAGACCATCTATCAAAAAATGAGTTGATATCTAATACCAAGAATTTACCACCATTTCTATAACCAAAACGATTATGCACAATAGCTTGTGGCGTATTGGCAATTCTGTAGTTTTTCAAATAGACTCGCTCATCAAGTAAAACATCTGCATTCGTTTCTGACGTAACTATCAATCTAGGACGATTATTATACAAGCTTTTTGAAATATTAGAGACGAGAGAATACGTCCAATTGGAAACAAAGTTCCAATCAAAAGACATTTCTACACCATAATGCTTTCTAGATATATCCGTCATTCGATAGGAAGCAAAGCTTTGATGAATATCATCGTAGAAATATCTAAATTCTCCGGCACGGCTTATTGAAGTAAAATAACCAACCATTCTCATTTTGTATTTTGGAGTATTCATCACAAATCCTAACTCTATAGTTTTTAGTTGAAGTACAATAGTGCTATCATTTCTAAAACTTCTAGTTGCTGGAGAAACATAAAGTATATTTGGCATAGCAGGTTGTTGCATTAATGCAGCATTTACATAAATATACTGTCTACCGTCCAGCTTATAAGTTAACCCTACTTTGCCATTCCAATTAAGATTAGTAAGTGTTGGATCTTTTCCCAAAGAACTATTTGGAAATAATCCATTTCTTACATGACCGGTTCTTTTCAATTGTCTAGCAGTGAATTCGATACCGGCATAAGCATCCCATTTACGTTTCTTAAAATTCGCCTGAAACCATTCTGTAAATTTTTGAGTTGAAAATATATAGTCGTATCCATACTTCTCCCCAACGACAATTTTTTGATTTGGTTGGTCTAAATTGTTTTGTATAGTAGAAATATCGGAAGGATTGTCCCTTTCAATAAATGCATTGATATTGGTCCAATATTTTGCACCTAAAAGATCGTCCATTTCCTTATAGTTGCGTTGGTTGGATATTTGCAATTCCACTCCTGTATTTAGTTCCAGAAAAGGATTAACCGTCACAGACAGTGTCGAAGCGCTATTCATTTCCATCATTTTAGCAACACGCTTACCTAAGGCATAGAGAGCTCTACCATCAGTCTGGTTTTGGTTAATTTGGTAAAGTTTATCCCAATCTATCTGCAACAAATTCTTATTATTGCTTATATCTTCTAGCAGCTGAGTATATTGAGCAACATCGTTTTTATAGTAGGATGGCAAATAACGATAGTAGTCAGGTCGAGGATCAGGCGCATTGTACCATTCCATATTGGTATTAGAAACCTTTCCAATAGTTATTCCAACAGCTGAATTCAGCAATGTCTTTTCCGAAAATTTTGCTTGGTACCGAATAGTTCCCGTAGGCAGAAAGCTTCTTCCAACATTGGAGTTTCTGCTTTTGCCATTCTGATAGCCCCATTGGGGATTATAGTAGTTAGATTCAGTCAATTCAAAAGTTTCTTTAACCGCAGGGCTTTGCCTTCCTGTTTCAAAATCCGAAAACCAGACGGCGAAAGAAAGCAAGTTCTTTCGCCACTTTTTATCCACGGACAACAAGGCTGCAAAGCCATTATAGTAGCTCCCTGGATAATACCCTTCCTTGCTATATCGAGTATTGGCAGACACTAAATAGTTCCAACCTTTTTTATTGAATCCACTATTATAAGTAGCCGCAAGCCGATGTTGATAATTACGGTTGGAATAAGTATAGCTAATTCTTAATTTGTTTTTCTGATTTGTGGGAGAAGTAGATAGCAAAAAATGATTACCCAAACCTCCAAAAGTAAAATCCGATGCCGCTAATTGCTCAGAAGTCTCTTCCACTTTAAATACGTTACTCATCCCTGAAAAAAGGCCGAATTGGACATTGTTACTTTCCAAACTATTAATAGGAACACCATTGATATAGGTTCGACCGGGAAAGTTTTCATAACCGCGTTGGTGATAGCGAACATTGAAGAAACTAAAACTATACACATTCAAGGCATAGTTTCTACCAGCAATCAATAAAGAAGACGGAGAGGGATTTTCTTCTTGCGACAATGCACTCTGATCCATTTCCACTGTATTGACATAACTCTGCCAACCCTCCTCAACCTTATTGTACAAGGAAGTATCCTGAGCGTTAATCACGCCAAACAAAAACAAGAAAACTATAAGCAGTTGACTTTTAGTTCCCATAGGTAGCGGTTTTGGGTCGAAGTAAATTTGTCTCTTTCTAAAAATACAACAAAAAAGGTCAAGATTTAAAAAACCTTGACCTTTTGCAAAAATAAATATTTGAAAACTATCCTTTCATGCTTCCTGTTTCATTGAAACGGTTATGCCATTTGAATGCTTCTTCCAACAAATGTGGGGTTTGGCCACCTTTTGCTTTTGCTCTATTGAAATAGTCCATAAATTCATCGCGGTAATCTTCATGTACAATATTATTTATGACAACAGGAACTCTTTCACGAGGTGCTAAACCACGCAAGTCTGCAAGACCTTTTTCTGTCACCAACACATCCACATCATGCTCTGTATGGTCATGGTGTGAAACCATTGGAACCACAGAAGAAATATTGTTCCCTTTTGCGGTCGAACTTGTAACGAATATGCTCATGTAAGCATTTCTAGCAAAGTCTCCAGAACCTCCAATACCATTCATCATCTTAGTACCACCAACGTGTGTAGAATTCACATTTCCATACATATCCACTTCTAAGGCCGTATTGATTCCAATCACACCTAGACGACGAATTACTTCAACCGAATTACTAATGTTTTGAGGACGGAAAACGACCTTGTCACGGTATTTATCCAAGTTATTCATGAACTTGTTGTAGCAGTTTTGGGAAACTGTCATAGACGTAGAAGATGCAAAATCCATCATACCCGCATCAATCAACTCAAATGTGCTATCCTGCAATACTTCCGAGTACATTGTTAGATTTTTAAAATTACTTTTTAGAAATCCTGACATGACAGCATTAGCAACTTTCCCGATGCCACATTGCAATGGCAATAGAGATTCAGTAAGACGTCCCTTCTTTACCTCATGAGACAAAAAGTCCAATATATTGTCTGCAATAGCGCCAGTGATTTCATCAGGAGGAACGATATCACCTGTCATATCTGTTATTTCATGGAAAACAATACCCACTATCTTATTGGGATCTATTGAAATAGTGTCAGTACCAATACGCGTATTGGCAGCAATGATAGGAATAATCTGTTTGTTTGGTGCTTTTCCCGCTCGGAAAATATCATGAAGACCTCTAATCTCTAAAGGAATGGCCGTGTTGATTTCGATAATGATTTTATCCGCAAGATCAAGGAACACGACATTGTTGCCCACTGAAGTAGTAGGAACAATACTACCGTCTTCCAATATCTGAGTCGCTTCTATCACCGCAATATCAACTTTAGGTAAATCACCATTGATCAACGCTTCGTTGGTTTCTCCTAAATGTTGGTCTATAAACAATAAATCTCCGTGATTAATATGATTGCGTAGATCCGTGTCTACTTGGAAAGGCAACCTTTTGGCTAAAGCATTCGCATTAGAAAGATCCGCATCGTTACCATGGCCTAGAGAAGCTCCAGTAAACAATTGTATTTTCAATGGCTCATTTTGAGCTCTTTTAGCTAATGCTTTCAATACAACTTTTGTATCTCCTCCCCGTGTAAAACCACTAGCGCCGACAACCATTCCATCCTTGAAAAATGTTGCGGACTCTTCTGCAGAAATAACTTTGTCACGTAAAGAAGCGCGCTTAATTCTTTCTTCGTACATGATTTTTAATTTTTTTTAAAGTGTGTGCAATTTAGGATAAAAAAACTACCAAACCTTTCAATTGTTAGTATTCGTATAATTTTATCCAGTATAGAAGCATCCTATATTGGTAAAAAGCAAATCGACATAAAAAGGGCCCTGAAAAGAGCCCTTCGTAAAAACCGTGTGCAATACAAAATTTAATACTAGATCTAGGCTTGAGCAATCTCCATTACCATACGTCCATCAATCTGTCCTTTTTTCATCTTGTCAAACACTTCGTTGATGTCTTCTAATTTGGATGCATGCACTGTCGCTTTTACTTTACCTTCATGTGCAAATTCAATAGCTTCTTGAAGATCTTTTCTTGTACCAACAATAGAACCTCTAATGGTAAAGGCATTCAATACCGTATCAAAAATTGGCAAGTCAAATGCGCCAGGAGGCAAACCATTCAATGAGATCGTACCTTTACGACGCAACATTCCCAAGCCTTGTGAAAATGCAATAGGCGAAACTGCAGTCACCAAAACGCCATGCATACCACCGACTTCTTTTTTCAAAACTTCACCCGGATTTTGTTCTTTAGCATTGATGACAATTTCCGCACCTAGTTTTTTAGCAAGATCAAGTTTGTCTTGGCTGACATCAACAGCGGCGACATGCAATCCCATCGCTTTGGCATATTGGACAGCAAGATGTCCCAAACCACCGACACCAGAAACAGCCACCCATTCGCCAGGTTTTGCTTCAGTTTGTTTCAAGCCTTTGTAAACAGTAACACCCGCACAAAGTATGGGTGCCATTTCCAAGAAATTAACGCCTTTCGGTAAAATGCCCACATAACGTGCATCTGCAATCACATATTCCGCATAGCCACCATCTACACTATAACCACCATTTTGTTGTTTTTCGCAAAGCGTTTCCCAACCAGTGATACAATAGTCACAACAACCGCAAGCACTATACAACCAAGGCACACCAACAGCATCACCTTCTTTTACATTTGTCACACCCTCGCCTAGCGCAACCACATATCCAACACCTTCATGTCCAGGGATCAATGGCATTTTGGGTTTTACTGGCCAGTCACCTTCTACGGCATGTAGATCTGTATGGCAAACGCCACTAGCAATTACTTTAACTAGAATTTCGTTTTTACCGGGTCTTTTGACTTCGACTTCTTCGATTTGCAACGGTTGTCCGAAATCGTGGACGACAGCTGCTTTCATTTTACTTGGTAACATATCTATTCTTTATGGGTTAATAAACTATCTCAAATCAGGTGTTCAGTTTTCAATAGTTAATAGATTTAAAAAAAAGCACAGGAAGTAGTTTTTTTTGTAAATCGCTGCGACCTGTGCTTTTAATGGTTTTATCCAAATGGATTAGGGTTGATCGACTAAAAGAAACCTAGTGCTTTTTTGTCGTAAGAGATCAACATATTTTTAGATTGACGATAGTGATCCAACATCATTTTGTGGTTTTCACGACCGTAACCTGATTGTTTGTAACCTCCAAATGGTGCGCCAGCAGGATAATTGTGGTAATTATTTACCCAAACACGACCCGCTTCAACGGCTCTTGGCACTTGATATAGTTCGTATGCATCACGTGTCCAAACACCTGCACCCAAACCATAAGGCGTATCGTTTGCAATTTCAATAGCTTCTTCCGTCGTTTTGAAAGTTGTCACACAAACTACTGGTCCGAAAATTTCTTCTTGGAACACACGCATTTTGTTATTGCCTTTAAACAATGTTGGTTGAATGTAGAAACCATTGGTCAAACCATCAACATATTGTGCAGATCCTCCAGTCAATACTTCACAACCTTCTTCTTTACCTAAATCCAA
>QFOI01000168.1 GCA_003241175.1 Pseudopedobacter saltans | reverse complement strand
TCAATCCTTTAGCCAAAAGCTTGATAATATCCTTTTCCCTTTTTGTCAGATGTCTGATCAATATGGAATTGAGCGCATTATCAACCTCGTCATTGGTTGTTTTAGAAAAATGAAGCACATTGTTTTTCTCATCCAATATCGTCAACATTGGTTTAGGATTGACTTGCTCAATATGCGAAATGTCTGTTATTACGTGAAGTATACTCTCTATTCCGTGTTCCGTATCATATTTCCAATAGATGTATTGAAACATGATATGCTTATAACCGTTCCCATCAGGATTTTTTAGCCTGAAATAAAGGTTCGGATGGTAGTAATTCTTATCATTTTCATCAATTTTGGACAAAAATTCATAGACGACCTTTGCAAAAGTCATCACATAGGGAATATCCTCTGGATATATGTAAGCAAAATATTCCTCTGGGTTTTTATCTTTCCAATAAGACAAATCTTTCCCCGTAAAATGGCAAACCATACCACCCATCTGGAAAATGGTTAATCGTTGAACGACATACCACATGTATTTGCCAGGCACAAAAAGATTGATTTTGCAGATCAAGTCCTGATAAAACAATGCTGTGTCTAGAATATTTTCTTCAAATGCAGGTAAAATGGATTGTTTGAACTCGTCAATACTGTTGACACGTTCTTCTTGAGACAACTCAACAGGGAATTTCCCTTTGTGCGCAGTTTTACGCTTCATAATGGTTAGGTGAAAATCAATATAAAGATAATCATTTCTATTTGTTTCGAATCAATCTCCTTGTAACAACTCTGTCATTTATTCTTTTTTCGTATTTATACTACATTTGCGCCATGCATCCAAAAGATATTTCTATCCAGGATTACACATACGAACTTCCTGATAGCCGCATTGCGAAATATCCACTTCCGCAACGAGACGCAAGTAAACTGTTGGTTTTCAATACAGATCATTCCATTCAAGAAAATACCTACGCTCATATTTCGGACTATATACCGGAAAATTCTTTTCTTGTGTTCAACAACACAAAAGTTGTAGAGGCGCGTATTTTTTTTCAAAAATCCACGGGATCTTCCATTGAGATTTTTTGTCTGGAGCCTGACGATCGTTATTCGGACATTACGTCTGCGATGCTTGAAACTGGAGAAGTGTATTGGAAATGCTTAGTTGGTGGTGCTAAAAAATGGAAAGAAGGAGCTTTGACAAGAAATTTTGAAGGAAAAAACGGAGATGTTGAACTTGCTGTTGAAAAAGTAGAAAAACGTAACGACTATTTTCTTGTTCATCTGTATTGGAGCGACAAGACGCTTTCTTTTGCTGAAGTGTTACATTATGCCGGCATTATCCCTCTGCCACCTTATCTTAATAGAGAAACCGAAGTTTCTGACAATGAGCGTTACCAAACAGTCTATGCCAAATATGATGGCTCGGTGGCTGCACCTACGGCTGGTTTACATTTCACGGAAAATGTATTGGACAGTTTGAAAAAGAAAAACTGCCATTATGATTTTGTCACCTTACATGTGGGCGCAGGCACGTTCAAACCCGTTAAAGCGGAACATATGGCTGACCACGAAATGCACTACGAAGCCATGGACATTTCCTTGACTTTCTTGAAAAATCTTTTATCTAATATTGCGAAAGACCACAATATTGTTACAGTTGGCACCACGTCTATGCGAACCATTGAGAGCCTTTATTGGATTGGAGTACAAGCATTTCAAGGTAAATTAGAACCATTAAACATTGAAGTACTACAATGGGCACCTTACGAAAACCCATCCAATATTTCCGCCGAAGAATCCATTGGCAGTTTGATTGACTGGATGCAAATGCAGCATATTGAAAGGATTTTTGCCAAAACGCAGATTATTATCGCTCCTGGCTACCAGTTAAAGATTGTCAACGGTCTTGTTACTAATTTCCATCAGCCACAATCGACGCTAATTTTACTTGTTTCTGCTATTGTTGGCGACTATTGGAAAACGATCTACCAATATGCAATGGAACATGAATTTCGGTTTTTAAGTTATGGAGATGGTAGCTTGTTATGGAAGCAGAAAAAATAATAATTCTTTCAAAACAAAGAACGACCTGCCATTGCAGGTCGTCGATAAAATTAGTCGTCATTGAGATTGCTTCACTGCGTTCGAAATGACGATTTTAATTTAAAACAATTATCATTAATTAGCTCCATATAAAGTAGCCAGTTTATCACCAAGTTCTTCTACTTTTAAATCTCTAGCAACAATCTTCCCGTTAGGATCAACAAGAAAATTTTGTGGAGCGGAAACTATACCATACTTCTTTGCTGCGGCATTATTCCAAAACTGCAAATCAGAAACATTTTTCCAAGGTAATTTGTCTTTGTCGATTGCCTCTAACCAATTATCCATTTCACCCGGTTTGTCCAAAGAGACACCAAGTACATCAAATCCTTTGCCATGGTATTTGTCATACAACGCAATCAAGCCAGGATTTTCAGCACGACAAGGGCCACACCAACTTGCCCAAAAATCAATCAAAACATAATTGCCTCTGAAAGAAGAAAGCGCAACTGGATTCCCCAATGTATCATTTTGGATAAAATCTGGTGCTGCTGCGCCTACAGGAGCCATCTTTGCCATACGTATTAGCTGCTGGAACTTTTGTCCATCACGAGAAGCCTGCACATCGGCCGGCAATGTTGCAAACAACTGCGTTGCTTCATTTGGATTCTTGATATTGACACCTTCGTATTGCTGCAATGCAAATAATGCGATGGGAGATTTTGGATTTTGTTTGACGTAATTGCCATAGATATCCGCCATCATTTTCTTTTTGATCGCATTAATTTCCTTACTTACCTGAGCTACGCCAGCGGTATTTTTTTCCTGAGAATACGTTTTGTATTGCGCCATCAGAGGCGCTACTTGATTCTGAAAGGGAACTGCCGCATCTTGTATTTTTTTAAATTCATCATTGGCTTTTGAACCCGTAACGGTAGCATTGGCAAATGTACCACTGTTCACTACGTTAATATTTCCTGGCTCCAAAAAGACAGTCAATACATCCGTCGACATATCATTTTTAGCGTCTTTGTAACGCACATACATGTCGGCACGTACAGGCCCAGATATTAACCCTTCAAATTTATATTTATTACCTTTTACGTCTACGCTATCCATGTAATTCTGTTCCCGGTAAGGATAATAAAGCAAAATCTTCTCTGGCTGTTTGGTCATGTTGTCCAGCTTTCCTTCGATCTTAAATTGTTTTTCGTCCTGTGCCTTTGACAGTACGGGCATTAACAAAACAATTATGATCTTTCCTATGCTATTGAATTTCATCTTTTAACACTTTTCTTATTGATTAGAGAGTTGTTTTGATCTGAAAAGTTTAACCTATTCCATTTAAATATGCGTTAAAACTCCAAAATATCATAACTGCAATATACATATTGCCAAGACATGAATACCTTAAAAAAAACCGAAATCTTTAATTCTTTCGGTTTTAAGGCTTTGGATAGTAACTTCGCTTCCATATTTTTGAAACATGTACACATACGAATCTAGCAAAACCGCATTTGAAAGAGCACAAAAAAGTATCCCAGGCGGCGTCAATTCGCCAGTAAGAGCATTTAAAAATGTAGGAGGCACACCCGTTTTTCTGGAAAGAGCCAAAGGTGCTTATTTGTATGATGTCGATGGTAACAAGTATATTGATTTTGTGGGATCATGGGGGCCCATGATTTTGGGACACGCCTATGCACCAGTCATTGAAGCCGTCCAAAAGACAGCAGAACATTCTACTTCTTTCGGAGCTCCTACCCTTTTGGAAACCAAAATTGCGGAACTTATCAAATCCATGGTTCCCGGCATTGACCTCATCCGAATGGTGAATAGTGGTACGGAAGCCTGCATGAGCGCCATACGTTTGGCGAGAGGCTATACCAAACGCAATAAATTCATTAAATTTGACGGATGCTATCATGGCCACGCAGATATGTTTCTGGTTAATGCTGGAAGCGGTGTTGCAACCTTAAATATACAAGAAGTTCCTGGTGTGACTGCGGGAACAAGTAACGATACCCTTATTGCGCCATACAATGACCTGGAAGCGGTACAGCAATTAATAAAAGAACACAAAGACGAAATTGCTGCTATCATTGTTGAACCCGTGGCGGGCAATATGGGATGCGTTTTGCCTAAAGAAGGTTTTTTGGAAGGATTACGCAAAATCTGTGACGAGAATGGTGCACTATTGATATTCGATGAAGTAATGACAGGTTTTAGACAGGCAAAAGGTGGTGCTCAAGAGCGTTTTGGCATACAGGCGGACATTGTAACATTTGGTAAAGTGATTGGAGCGGGGCTACCCGTAGGCGCATTTGCCGGTAGACAGGAGATCATGTCCCATATTGCACCTTTGGGAAATGTGTACCAAGCAGGAACCTTGAGTGGAAATCCTCTGGCAATGGTCGCAGGATATACATTGTTAAGCGAACTTAACGAATTTCCAAACCATTATCAGCAACTTAATGCCAAAGCAGAATATCTAAAAGAAGAGATCATTCGCATATTTGGAGAAAGGAACATTCCGGTTCAAGTCAACCAAAAACAAAGTATGATGAGCTTATTTTTCAACAGCCAACCTGTGGTCGACTTTGCTACATCTGCAGCATCTGACCAGTTGACTTTTTCTAAATTCTTTCATGCTTTACTCAAAAGAGGCGTATATCTACCGGCATCCCAATATGAATGCTGGTTTCTGAGTGATGCTTTAACGTATGATGATTTGGACACGACAATTTTAGCGATGGCAGCTAGTTTGGATGAGATATTTTAATGAATTATTAAAATACAAATTGTCAATATGTAAAATCATGCAACAGTGCATCTTATGAATATATTGATCAAAATTTTGATATCAGAAATATGAGCGAAAATATCAACGAAAGGATTAGCGACAGAATGAAGGAAATAGAACGTCAGCGGCAAATGGATCGCAAAGGATTCGTATTGTTTCGTACGGTTAGGGATTTCACGATGGCCACACTGATTTTGGCTATGGCATTTTTATTATTGATAGGAGAGCATATACCTAAAACACGAAAACTCGTATTGAGTGTTGATCCGCTGATGCGTTATATGTTTGGCGGCCTTTGCCTAATATATGGCAGTTTTCGACTCTATCGTGCTATCAAAAAAGATTACTAAATTTTCACCATGTATTTATTCAATATTCGATATAAACAATCTATTCAACTATTCTTTCCAATTATAGCTATTTTCTTCCTAATAGGTCTTGATAGCTGTAAAAAGAAGAAAAAGGAAAAAGAGGAAAATGTCATATCGACACAGACGACTCCAGACAATGGAACGTTACATATTAGTGTAGACGAAACTTTTCGACCCGTCATAGACCAAGAAATCGAGATGTATCACGCCACTTATCCCAATGCGCATATTATTGCTGACTATAAACCAGAGGTGGACTGTTTCAAAGATTTCCAAAATGATACTTCACGATTGATTATAGTTGCAAGAGGATTAGACAGTTCTGAGTCTAACTTTTACAAAGCTCAACTAGGAGCCGTTCCAAGATATGAAATCGTAGCATTTGATGCCGTGGCCGTATTAGTAAATAGACAATCTCCAGACAGCCTATTTTCCTACGAGCAACTTCAAGATATTCTAACAGGAAAAGAAAGTAATAAAACAGTTGCCGTAGATGGCAGTAAAGCAACAAGCACAGTAAGATATCTTATTGATTCCATCTTGAAGGGGAAAGAGTTCGGATCCAATATTATCGCAACATCAGGCAGTAAGGAAGTATTAAACTACGTGACCAACAATGTTAACGCTATCGGCTTTATTGGTTATTCCTGGATGGCTGCGATCCAAGACTCAACTAACTCTTACTACAATAGTAAAATAAAAACTGCATTGATTAAATGTAAGACTTGCAAGGAAAACAATATGTACGCTCGTCCTTCACAAGAAAACATTACCAATATGCGCTACTCCATGTTCCGCCCAGTGGTCTCCATTATCAAGGACAGAGATCCTTCCTTGGCCACCGGTTTTTATAACTTCCTCCAATCCGAAAGAGGTCAATTGATTTTTAGAAGAGCTCTTTTGATGCCTGCAATGGTTGCATTCAACGTACGTCAGGTCAATTTGAAATAATTTTTTTTGTAAAAAAAGAATAGCTATTCATATGAAAAAATGGTTGTTCACTTTGATTATAGTCCTAACGACAAACCTCGTTTTATTTGCGCAAAACTTAGAAACGGGCATAAAGGCATTATACTATGAAAAGTATAGCGAAGCTCAATCCATCTTGGAAACAATAGTCAATAAAAATCCAAACGACACCAAAGCGGCCTATTGGCTCGGCCAAGTATATCTACAAAACAATAATTTCCCCGATAGGATTACTAAAGCCAAACAAATCTATCAAGAATCTTTAAGCAAAAATTTCAATTCCCCTTATCTTCTTGTGGGGATGGGAGAAATCGATTTGCTTACAAATAATGACATCCCATCAGCCAAACAAAAATTTGAACAAGCAATATTGAGCTCCAAAGAAGATCCAGACATATTGAATGCAGTTGGAAGAGCCAATGCTAGTGGCAAAAATACGACAGGAGATCCTAGTTACAGTATTGAAATATTAAAGAAAACAGCAATGCAGGATCCCAAAAATCCAGATATTGAATACAATCTAGCGCTCAACTCACTTAAGCTCAATCCTAATGATCAAAAAACAGATATTGACTATTTATTAAAAGCCATTACCCTAGACAATAAATACAGCAAAGCATATTTCACTATAGGAAAAATATATTATGATGTAAATCCTATATTGGCAAATGACAACTTTCTAAAGTCTATGGCCATGGATTCTAACTATGCACCTTCTTATCGATGGGCATTTAACCTTGCGGTAAAAAACAAAAACTACATCCTAGCAGAAAAATACATTAAAAAATATATCGCGCTGAGTGAAGACAAAACCTTAAGTCAATATTATTTGGCTTGGATAGAAATCCAAAACAAAGACTATGCTTCTGCTCAAAAAAACATCTCTATTTATCTTTCCAATAGCTCTCTCAAACAGATTCAAAATGGAGCCTACATCTTAGCGGCAAAAGCATTTTCGCCAATAGTCGACAGTTCTAAATTCTATTATGAAAAGGCCATAAAGACTGATACTATACACCGACTGGAAGCTATAGACAGCTTAATAAATATTTATGGCAGAGACAAAGACACTATGAACATGTTCATTTGGATGAAAAAAAAATACATATCAATTCTAGCATCTGAAAACGAATACAAAAACGAAACATTGACGCCCCAAATTTGCACACTAGCCTTAAAGAATATTCCTTTTTTCAAGGACAAAGAGGAATACGCATTTATTGACAGCATTTTTCGTAACTATGTACAGCTTTACCCAAATGATGAGTTCGGATATTATGGAATTGTCAAAATAAGTATGGGAATAGATTCCTCTTACCAAAAAGCATTGCAACCCATTAATAGTTACATTG
>QFOI01000167.1:7546-11468 GCA_003241175.1 Pseudopedobacter saltans | reverse complement strand
GACGAAAAACCTTGTCAAGCACATCAACGAACACATCGTTCAAAACGGTGCGGCTCAGATTCAACTATACATCCAAAATCTTTTTGTGGAACGCTCTGCAACCTATTTCGGACACACGACAGCAGACGAAAAGAAGCGGAAAAGAAAGGTCAACTGGTAGGAAAAATGCTTAAAGTTCAACGTTGAATGCCGGCCCGAAGATTACCGACTGGCAAAGATTATTTACTATTCCATACTATACACAATGGCGCAGCAGTGGCAACCGCTAACAGCAGAGAACAAACAGGAAGCGGAAAATTTGAAACTGTTTTTATAGCAGACTATAAAAATTATACAACAAACGAAAGTAACAGATAAAAACGGCTTCGAGTTGGAAGTGACCAATTTAGACGAAGCCATACGTCAGTCTGCGCCATTTGTCGCTTATAGTCAGGTCGGTGGTGCATATTCTGAGTTTAACTAAAAACAGAAAGCCTATTGGTCGGATTTGCACGATAAATTATTAACCTTAAAATCAAAACTGAACAATGAGCAACCTAAGCAATAAAACCGAATACAAAGCCTTGTTAATATTGGGTGCTATGGTTAAAATGTATGAACAGCTGCACTGTTTGGATATGACCAAAGACGATGACATGGATACCACCGCAGCCAAAAATTTGTTGAAGGGAGTTATCGAAACCAATGGCTACCAAATCAGCTATTACCGAAACAATAAAAAATCAATTGTAAAATTAGCCATGCCGTCAAGCTAAGCATTGTTGTTTACCGTCCTCACAGTCCCATTGCACATTGCATTGATAAGATTCTGTACCGCTTTTGCTCCACTAAGCTAAGATGGTTCTCCTTGGAAATACGGCAGCTTTCGGCGGCATATGCTCACCTGTTCCGCTATTCCACGGTCTGTCGTCTTTCTGGAAAACCGTCTTCCGACGCAGTTACACAAAAACAGTACATCATGAAATCTTACAACACAAATTCAACATTGCAAAACGAACAGGTTCACTGGACTGAACTACAAGAAGTGAATCTCACTTACCGCAACAAGCTCAAAGCATCACTTAGGCCCAAAATCAACATGGCCGAAGATGCCCTTGCCCTGTTTAGGTCCGTCTGGAACGAAGACGAAATGGAGCTCGTCGAATCCTTCAAAATGCTCTTGATGAATAACGCCAACAGGGTACTGGGTGTATACCACGGTTCTTCCGGGGGAGCTACAGGAACCATTGTCGATGTCCGTATTTCACTGACGGTTGCATTGAAATCCAACGCAAGTAAGATCATAGTGGCACACAACCACCCAAGCGGCAACCTTACTCCAAGTGGAGCCGACCTGAAAATTACCGAAAGGCTAAAGGAGGCCGCCAAGTTATTTGACATCTCCCTGCTGGACCATTTGATCCTTACCACTGACAATTATCAATCTTTTGCAAATGAAGGACTCCTGTGAGCCCTTCATTTTGAATCCACGAGGTGTAAACCGTAGACGATAACATCAACAATGCTTATGATTCAACAGAAAAGCTTCTTTTTCAAAAGCTGCATGTTGTCGCTGATTTTCTTGTTCGTAACCTTTGCATACCGTTGAGTTGTTTTAAGTGATCGATGACCAAGCATTTTGCTCACCGTTTCTAGGGGTATGTCGTTTTCCAGTGTTACCGTTGTGGCAAACGTATGTCTTGCTGCATGCGTGGAAAGTTCTTTCGCAATACCACAGACATCAGCTATTTCTTTCAGATAACCATTAAATTTCTGGTTGCTTTTCACTGGAAGCAGAACATTGTGCAGCATACAATAGGGATGCATTCTGTACTTATGGACAATCTCAAGTGCAGGGGGCAACAAAGGAACACATTCCGAAACCTTCGTCTTTTGTCTGTTCTTTTCAATCCAGTCTCCCCCGTCTATCCCCTTGAACATACAGGATTCATCCAACCCCTTCACGTCCGAATAGGCAAACCCGGTATAGCACATAAACACAAAACAGTCTTTCGCTTCCTGTAGCCTAGCCACTGAAAACTGTTTGCCAGCCAATGCCCTGAGTTCCCCCATTTCCAGTCTTGTTGGATTTTCCTCCTCGTAAGTACAACGAAACGAAGCAGCCAGGTTTTCTTTCATCCAGCCTCTGGAATGCACCATCAGAAACAGTGTCTTGACTCTGGAAATATACTTCATCGCCGTATTGTTTGACAATCGTTCTACCGTCATGAGGTAATGAAAAAAATCATTGAGAAATGTCGGCGTGATATCCACCAACAACATGTCGGAGGTGGAAAATTTCTGCTTGACGAACTTTTCCACCTTTTCGGCGGTAAGCCTGTACTTGCTGATCGTGGTACCCGAAGTCTTTGCGATTTTAAGCTTTTCCTCGTACTGTTTCAGCAAAAAGGAAAAAGCCTCGTTTATCGTTTTGCGGTTTTCGGAGATACCGAGATATTCATTTTTGAGCAGTAGAGGCGTAACCGTCCGCCCCATGGTAACCAGCCTGCTGTGGTGTTGGTACAATGCCACCTTTATTGCATCCAGATGGCTGTTTATCATTTTGGCTTCCAGGGAGCTACCGATGGCCTTCTGCATTTTGGCGTTCCATAGGGTCTCGGATACTTTCCTGTTGGTGGAGATCTCGATCCTTCTACCGTTGATCGTTATCCTGGCATAGAGTAGGGAGAGTCCGCTCCCACTCCTTGACTTTGCCTTCCAGAACAACAAAGTGAAAGTCTGATTCAGATTCATGAAAAAACATTTAAAAAAGTTAAAAATGGTTCGTCATGGGAATAAAAAGCACCAATCACGCAATCCTTTAGAAACCAATTACTTGCCTCCCAATTCGGTTAGCAATCTAAGTAGGAAGAAGTGCTAACCGAATTGCTACCTTTTCAATTGGACTTTATTGGACTGTTTTGAGTTAGAAATAAATAAAAAAACCGTGCTAATCAATGATTTAGCACGGTTTGTACACTTTTGAATCAGTTCTCTGCGGAGAGTCAGGGATTCGAACCCCGGGACCTGTTACAGTCAACGGTTTTCAAGACCGTCGCAATCGACCACTCTGCCAACTCTCCTTCCCTTTCGGGAGTGCAAAATAAAGACCTAGATTTGTATTTGCCAAAAAATGGCGCATTTATTTTCGTTTTTTCTTGATAACCATGATGGTACGTATGCAGCATCCTTTTATAAATATGTAACTTCGCACCCAAAACAATTCAATTTTGCGCGAACTTTTTGCACTCAACAAATACTTTTGGAAATATAGATATCGCTTTCTTATTGGAGTATTGTTTGTAATAGCATCCAATTATTTTGCTGTTTTAGTACCCGAAATAACAGGATATGTGACTGCCAAGATTCAGTCAATATTGCCTGGTGGTCTTCCAATCAATACAGCAAGTAGGAAAACAGATGGTATCGTTAGGCTTTTTGAGGAATGGGTCAACGGGCATCCTTTTTCCCAAATTATAGTTATTAGTTGTGTCACCATCCTGTTAGCGTCCATTGTCAGAGGCATCTTGATGTTTTTCATGAGGCAAACGATTATAGTCAATAGTCGTTTGATAGAGTATGACCAGAAAAACGAGGTTTACGCACAATACCAGCGGCTAAATGCCTCTTTTTACAAAACGCATACCACTGGCGATTTAATGAATAGAATTGCGGAAGACGTGAGCCGTGTAAGAGGATATACAGGACCTGCAATCATGCAAATGATCAATATGCTGTCCCTCGTGATTTTTTGTCTTGTCAATATGTTACGTAAAGACGTTTCTTTAACCTTGATGGTTTTGGCGCCACTTCCGATTTTGGGAGTTGTGCTTTCATTAATCAACAAAAAACTGAACAAAAAAAGCGAGAAAGTGCAATCTTTATTGTCAGACCTTACTACCAATGCCCAAGAATCCTATTCAGGTATACGTGTCATCAAATC
>QFOI01000167.1:0-7524 GCA_003241175.1 Pseudopedobacter saltans | reverse complement strand
CCTTTTTCCAAAAAAGCAGTGAGGAATACAGAAAAAATGCTGTAGACCTCGCCAAAACAGATGCTTTTTATCAACCGACAATTGCCTTACTTATTGGTATAAGTACGATCGTCACTGTCATGGTTGGTAGCAAAATGGCATTAAACGATCCGAATAAGGTTTCGCTGATAGTTGAGTTCGTGATCTATATTTCCATGCTCACCTTTCCTATGACCGCTATTGGCTGGATTTCTAGTTTACTACAAAGAGCATCTGCTTCGCAAAAAAGACTCAATGAATTTCTACGTCTTAAACCTGAAATAACAAATCCAGCTCACCAACCAGAACTACATCTAAAAGGCAAGATAACTTTTTCCAATGTTGGCTTTACCTATTCACACACCAATATACAGGCCATAAATAACCTTAACCTTACTATCCATCCCGGAGAAAAAGTTTTGGTTTTGGGCAAAACAGGAAGTGGTAAAACGACATTGGCACAATTGCTTCTACGCTTTTTTGATCCGAACGTAGGCGAAATTCTCTTGGACGACCAACCATTGAAAACATTGGACTTGCAACGATTAAGAGATCAGATCGGTTACGTACCTCAAGACGTTTTTCTTTTTAGTGATACTATAAAGAACAACATTGATTTTGGATTACAGGAAACACCATCCGAAGCTGTCACGCGAAAAGCCGCACGTTACGCCAGTGTGGAATCTGAAATCGACAAACTGGACCAGGCTTTTGACACCAAGATCGGTGAAAGAGGTGTAACATTGAGCGGTGGTCAAAAACAACGTGTATCCATTGCTCGTGCATTGATAAAGGATCCCAAAATACTTCTTTTGGATGATTGCCTAAGTGCTGTTGACAACAAAACAGAACATGAAATATTAGGCAACCTCAACCAATACTTACATGGTCGTACCTCTATATTGATTACGCATCGGATATTTACCTTGATTCCTTTTGACAAAATCATCGTATTGGACAACGGAAATATTTCTGAAATAGGCACACACGACGAACTTCTAGAGCAAAACGGCTATTATACCAAACTGTACAACAAACAGATATTGGATCAGGAAGAAAGCCTAGAAGAGCAGTAATAAACTACTTACGCAATCGTTTTTCTGAATATAGCGGTCAAATAAATTGCGTAAAAAATTGGTAATTTAAAAAGCTTATTATATTTGCCCTGATTTTAAAAAAACTGTTCCATTCAGAACCAAATCAGAAAATTGTGGCGTACGACAACAACGACAAAAAACAAGACAGCGTTTACAGCAAACGAATCAGGGCCGGAAAAAGAAGGACATACTTCTTCGACATCAAGTCTACTCGTTCCAATGATTACTATCTAACCATCACTGAAAGCAGAAAAAAATTCAATGAAGAAGGTTATGATAGACACAAAATTTTTGTTTACAAAGAAGATTTCAACAAGTTCATCGAAGGTTTGACGGATGCAGTTGATTACGTCAAAACGGAATTGATGCCAGATTTTGACTTTGATTCTTTCAACCATGAATACGACGAAGAGTATTCTGAAGAGTCAACAGCTCAAAACGCACCAACCAATACCGAACAAGTGGTTGAAAATCAGGAATCTACTACAGTTAGCAGCCTTGCTTCGGAGAATGTTGATAAATGGTAAAATAATCATATTGTGTAAAGGATAACCGCGGTTATCCTTTATTTTTGCAAAACTGGAATAAAAAAGTTCGTATTATTTTGTAATTTCCCAAATAATACCGACTTTTGCCGTCCGAAAAAATTATAGTCATGGCTAGAGTATGTCAGGTTACAGGTAAAAAACCATTGAAAGGTCATTATGTTTCTCACTCAAACGTAAAGACTAACCGTCGTTTCTTACCAAATTTACAAACCAAAAGATTCTTCTTTGCAGAAGAAGACAAATGGGTTACCTTAAAGGTATCTGCTGATGCTATCAGAACAATCAACAAAAGAGGATTGGCGGTAGTCATCAAAGAACTTAGAGAAAAAGGAACAAAGATCTAATCATTATCAACGTTTAAATTGGTCATATAATGGCAAAGAAAGGAAACAGAGTTCAGGTAATATTGGAATGTACAGAACACAAAGCAAGTGGTCAACCAGGTACAAGCCGTTATATTACTACTAAGAACAAAAAGAACACTCCTGAAAGAATGGAGTTGAAAAAATTTAACCCAATCTTGAAAAAGGTTACGGTTCACAAGGAAATTAAATAATTTCTAAAACAAGCTATTGTCGCCTAACCGCGGTACTAGTTTATAAAAATAATTATCATGGCAAAAGCAGCTTCAAAAAACTCGAAGACCAAAGATGCGGCAGCAGCAGCTGAAGCAAAAAACTGGACAAAAGTTATCAAGACTGAACGTAAGGACAAATCTGGTGCTTACTCTTTCAAAGAAACGATCGTCCACAAAGAAAAAGTAAAGGATTTCTTAGCTAAATAAGCCTAGAACAAGTATCCTTTCTACTTGCAAGACATTGTAAAGCTTTCCTTTTAGGAAGGCTTTAGTCGTTTGTGGGATGTTAAGATAAGGTGATATAGTTACAAATTTGGGGTAAATAATATATTTTTATAACCATTAAATAAAAACTGCTATGATAGAAACGCCAATTGAAATCCCGCTAAGTAAAAAGAAGATGACATTGTCATTTTTAGGCGCACTTGCATTTGTAGTTATAGGACTTTGGTTTATCGTAAAACCGCCTTATATCAGTAATCCGCTATTGGGAAATCCAATAGTACTCTTCATTATTGGACTAGCGTCAGTTATATTCTTTGGAATAATAGCTATTATTAATATTCGCAAGTTTTTTGATAAAAGAGCTGGACTAATTATTGACAAAGATGGTATTTGGGACAATTCAAGTGGCGTATCGGCAGGATTGGTCGCTTGGTCGGATATACGTCAAATAAAAGTAACGCAAATCATGAGCCAGCGTTTTATAATCCTCATCGTTGACAATCCACAAACATACATTGAAAGGGTAAAGAATCCATTGAAGAGAAAAACAATGGATTTTAATTATAAAAGCTATGGCTCCCCTATTAGTATTTCGGCCAATTCACTCAATACTAATTTTGACAAGCTGTATAATCTGTTAATGGAAAAAAAGAGAGAGTCAAAATCTACTCATTCCACTAATAAACACTAAATTTTGTTATTATGGAGTCATTTCTGATTTCAAAATAAATCGAATTGTCAAGAGGTGCTCCATTGGTATAGTAACCATAGCCTTGGCTTTCTTTTTTTCCATTTTCCCTAGTGAATTCCAGGACGTAAGAACCATCTGTCTTATTGTCTTTCAAAGACAGAAAACCAGAAACACTTTCATTTGGCTTAATTTCTCCAAATTCCTTTTTTTCAAAATGTTCAGATGTTGTGATTTTTACGTTACTAATCGAAGAATCCGTTTTGTTGACTATTTTAAAGTTGATACCTTTTTTACCTCCAATTAAATTGCAGGATAGTAAGGTTATTAATATAAATGCAATGATGATTTTCCTCATAAAATTTCAGTATTAAATAAGAAATAAAATTAGATAAAAAAATGCCATCATATATACCTTAATCAATCTACGATGGCTAAAAAAATTATAGGGAATCTACCCTTTCCATATATTATTACCTCTGTCAATATCGGGCAACAAATGAGCAGGATCGAGCGTGATCGATTGTATCTTTTGTGTAGTTGGAACGGTGAAAGTCCATCGACCGCCACGTTGCCATATCTCAACAGGCAATTGGAATACATGTTTTATTCCGTTTGCTTCCACAACTTCAATAGGAACTGGCATGGGTAGCTGCTGTAGGTTTTCAATAGTAACCTCAATACCTTTTCTAGGATCATTGTCAATATAATCTACTTTGGAAATAGCTTGATCGAGTTGCCAATTATTCAAAAACCAACCTTTCCAAAACCAGCTTAAGTCCTCTCCTACCCCATTGTCCATGAAACAAAAAAAATCCATAGGCGATGGATGCTTAAATGCCCAATCGTGAGTGTATTGTCTAAAAGCATAATCGAAACGCTCTTTCCCCAATATAACTTCGCGTAACAAAACCAATCCAAATGCCGTTTTGAAATAAGCCAAAGGATGTATGTCCTTCGCTGGCATCGCGTCTGGCGCTGTCAATATATAAGGACCTTGCGGTTTGGATGCTATAATCGGAAGGATTTCGTCGGAAGGATTTCCACCTTTGGGTGCATATTCTCCATCACGTTTTGGCGCAAATTGTCCTTTGTTATATTCTTCCTGTGCGTAGATATCGACAAAAGTATTGAAACCTTCATCCATCCAGGCATTTTTGCGTTCGTTGGACCCAACAATCATCGGATACCAGGAATGTCCAATCTCATGCGAAACCAACATCCACAAATCTTTTCCCGACGCATTCCAATGGTCAAATGCCAAAGCCGGAAACTCCATTCCACCAATAGGACCGCCTACATTTACTGCGACTGGATAAGGAAATTCAAACCATTTTTTGGAAAAAATTTCCACAGAAGCTTTGAGATATTCTGTCGCTTTTGTCCAACCCGAATCGCCTTTTACACTTTCTAATGGGTAAACGGATTGCGCCAATGCTTTTTTTCCACTAGGTAGATTGATATTGGCAGCGTCCCAGATCCAAGCTTTAGAAATAGCCCAAGCCACATCACGCGTATTCTCCATCTTGAAATGCCAAGTCACATTACCTGATTTTTGCGCCGTAACAGACTGTCCCAATTCTTTTTCTCCATGTAAAACAACTGTTCCTTCAGATTGGGAAGCTGTTTTTAGTCTTTGTAAGATTGTTTGGGAATAGACTTGTGTAGGATTGATTACATTGCCAGAACCAACCATCAACAAGCCAGCCGGAACTGTTACTGTATAATCAATATTTCCATAATCCATATACATCTCTCCGTTACCTACGAAAGGCAATGTATTCCAACCAACAAGATCATCATACACGCACATACGTGGATACCAATAGGAAAACTCGTAGATACGTCCGTTTTCCGTATCCATATAACCACTTCTGTCACCTCCAGCACTCTGCAATAGGTCAAAAGAATAATCTATTTTTAGTTTTAGAGCACTTTTCCCAGCTAAGGTATTTTTCAGACGAATTTGTAATCGGGTATCATTGACAATATAGTCAGCGGTCGCCCATTTTCCATTCTGAAAAACCTGAACAGAGCCCAAACGAAATCCATTGTCATCTTTTGTATTTTGGTTAGAAGGATGGTCCATTATTTGGAGACGACTATTTTTCTTGTCGATATTCTGACTTAATTCCAACCAAAGGAATGGCAAACTATCACCACTATTGTTAGTGTAATCAATCTCCACATTTCCTTTTAATATCAAAGAACTCGTGTCAAAACTGGCTACGACTTTGTAGTCTGCCCTATTTTGCCAATAGTTTGGACCAGGTTGTCCGCTGGCGCTTCTATACATATTGCCATTAGAAGTATAAAACAAAGGGTCAAATGCCTTGTGTTGGTCATATTGCGCATGGGTAGCAGAAGCAAACATCAACAAAACAGCATTAAATAAGAGTCTTTTCATCTTTACAATTTAGAATAAACAAAGGGAGTATTAGTCATTTAGAAGTTTAATATCCCTTCAAATATAGAAATCATCTCAAAAAAATACCCCTTAATCTCTTAAGGGGTTAAATATATTTTTTAATTATATGATTTTACAAAGCTGCAGCAGGAACAGAAGACTGTTTACTTGAAACCAATGTTTCGTGATATTCATTAGCAGCTTTAACAAAGCTTACAAATAATGGAGCAGGACTTTCGACCGTACTTTTTAATTCAGGGTGGAATTGAACGCCTACGAAAAATGGATGCACCTCTTGTGGTAATTCTATTATCTCCACCAATTCAGAATCTGCATTAGTACCGCTAATCACCAAACCGGCATCTTTATATTGTTGTAAATAGTCATTGTTGAACTCGTAACGGTGGCGATGACGTTCGAAAATTGTTGTAGTGCCATAGATTTCCTCTGCCAAAGTTCCCGGAACAATGTCACATTCATAAGAACCAAGACGCATGGTACCACCCATCATTTTGATTTTCTTTTGCTCTTCCATCATATTGATAACTGGGAAAACTGTTTCTTCATCCATCTCAATCGAATGCGCATTTTTCAACCCCAAAACGTCTCTTCCATATTCAATAACAGCCATTTGCATTCCCAAACAAATACCAAAGAATGGTAATTTGCTTTCTCTTGCGTATTTGATAGCAGCAATTTTACCCTCAATACCACGTTGTCCAAATCCTGGCGCAACCAATATTCCATCCAAACCGCTTAATTTTTCCAAAACATTTTCTGGTGTTAAATATTCACTGTGGATATTGACGATTTTCACTTTTACTTCATTGATGGCACCAGCATGAACAAAACTTTCCAATATGGATTTGTAAGCATCCTGAAGCTCGATATATTTTCCCACAAGACCAATGGTAACCTGGCTTTTAGGATATTTCAATTTATCCAAAAATCCTTTCCATCTGTCCAATATAGGTTCAGCGTAATTGCTAATGTTCAATTTTTTAAGTGTAATGACATCTAGTTTTTCACGCAACATCATTAATGGTACTTCATATATGGTCGAAGCATCCATAGATTCGATTACAGCTTCCGTTTTTACGTTACAGAATTGAGCGATTTTACGGCGAATATCATTATTTAAAGGTTCTTCTGTACGGCAAACGATAATGTCAGGATGCACACCGTTTTCGCTCATCATGCGAACGCTGTGCTGTGTTGGTTTTGTCTTTAGTTCTTTCGCTGCACGCAAATAAGGAATCAGTGTCAAATGAATTACGCAAACATCCTCTTCCGGTAATTCCCATTGCAATTGACGAACAGCTTCCACGAAAGGCAAACTTTCAATATCTCCGATTGTTCCACCTATTTCAGTGATGACAATATCGTATTTGTCATCCTGTCCCAACAACAACATACGTCTTTTGATTTCATCTGTAATATGAGGTACAACCTGAACGGTTTTACCCAAAAATGCCCCTTCACGTTCCTTGTTAATAACGGTTTGATAGATACGTCCAGTAGTGACATTGTTGGCTTGTGAGGTATGAATGTTCAGAAAGCGCTCATAGTGTCCCAGATCTAAATCTGTTTCCGCACCATCTTCCGTCACATAACATTCCCCATGCTCATAAGGATTCAATGTTCCCGGATCCACATTGATATAAGGGTCAAATTTTTGGATGGTAGCTTTAAATCCTCTAGCCTGCAACAATTTTGCAAGCGACGCCGCTACGATACCTTTTCCTAAACTGCTGGTTACGCCACCGGTAACAAAAACATACTTGACTCCCATTACATGATTCCTCCTTTGATTTTAAGTATTGTAACTATTTCGGTCATTACAGCTTATGTAATGACAATGCAGCTTGTTTATAATGAAAAACGCCTTAAATAATCGATGTTTCCATATCTTCATCGGTTTAAGGCATTGTGTGAATTTTAAACAATCAACAGCTATTATACTA
>QFOI01000166.1 GCA_003241175.1 Pseudopedobacter saltans | reverse complement strand
CGGCTCTCAATGTAGGATTTAAGGAAGCACAAGGAGATGTTGTGATTACGATGGATGCTGATATGCAGGATTCTCCGGACGAAATCCCAGGCCTTTACAATCAGGTAGTAGTTGATGGATATGATCTTGTCAGCGGTTGGAAAAAAGTACGTTACGACAATAAATTCACTAAAAATTTTCCATCCAAAATATTTAATGGTGTCGCTCGAAAAGTGTCGAAAATACCTTTGCATGATTTCAACTGTGGGCTAAAATCCTATAGGCTCAATGTAGTCAAAGGAATAGAGGTGTATGGAGACATGCATCGCAACATTCCTGTATTGGCCAAATGGGCAGGGTTTAAGAAAATAGGTGAACGCGTAGTGGAGCATCGAGCCCGTAAATTTGGTGTTTCCAAGTTTGGATGGGATCGGTTTATCCACGGCTTTTTGGATTTAGCAACGGCGACATTCATGGGTAAATTTGGAAAACGTCCGATGCACTTTTTTGGACTTTGGGGTTCTGTTTGCTTTTTAGTAGGCTTTCTAATAAGTCTATATTTAATCATTAGCAAAATATTTTCTCACGAGATAGGACTTACCAATAAACCAGCATTCTATATGGCTTTAACATTGACCATATTAGGTATGCAACTATTTTTGGCAGGATTTATTGGAGAACTTATCAGTCGAAACGCAACAGATAGAAACCATTATTTAATTGAAAAAAAACTGGGTCTTTAAAATATCTAGGTACATCCACTGAAAAAGTGGATGTCTTGTTTTAAATAGAATTCAATAGAAATGAGCACAATAAGATTAAGTGAAAGGGCGATGGAAATGCCTGCATCTCCGATTCGTAAACTAGTTCCATTTGCCGATGCAGCAAAGAAAAAAGGTATCAAAGTCTATCATCTGAATATTGGACAACCTGATATCGAAACTCCTAAAGTAGCGATGGATGCAGTGCGGAACGTGGATATGAAAGTATTGGAATACGGACACAGCGCCGGAATTGAAAGTTATCGCAAAAAACTAGCGGAATACTATAACAGAGTAGGCATAGATGTATCTTATGAAGATATATTGATCACGACTGGAGGTTCGGAAGCATTGCTTTTTGGTTTTCTAGCCTGTATGAATCCGGGAGATGAAGTGGTAATACCAGAACCTTTTTATGCTAATTATAATGGCTTTGCCATAGAAGCTGGAGTCAAGATTGTAACTATTCCTTCTTATATAGACAATGGTTTTGCTCTACCTCCAATCGAGTCTTTTGAAAAAGCAATCACCAATAAGACGAAGGCTATTGTACTATGCAATCCTAACAACCCTACAGGATACCTTTATTCCAAAGAAGAAATAGAAACTTTAAGAGATATCGCAGTCAAGCACAATCTTTTCTTATTTTCCGATGAGGCATATAGGGAATTTTGCTATGAAGGCGCTCATTTCAGTGCGTTGCAGTTAGAAGGTGCAGATGACAATGTTGTGTTGATGGACACGATAAGCAAGCGTTATAGTGCTTGTGGCGCGCGTATTGGGGCATTTGTATCCAAAAACAAAGAATTGATCCAACAAGTATTGAAATTTGGTCAAGCAAGACTCTGTCCTCCAACCTTGGAACAGGTGTTGGCGGAAGCGGCAGTGGACTTGCCTTCTAACTATTTTGAAGAAACGAAAGCTGAGTATCTTAGACGCAGAGACGTATTGGTCAAAGGCCTTAATGCAATCCCAGGTGTCAAATGTCCAAATCCCGGTGGCGCATTTTACGTTATGGCAGAATTGCCCATAGACGATTGTGACAAATTTTGTCAATGGATATTAGAAAATTTTGAATATAACGGCCAAACGGTAATGATGGCTCCGGGCAGTGGCTTCTACGCTACTCCTGGATTAGGTAAAAAGGAAGTACGTTTAGCTTACGTGTTAAATGTTTCTGATATAGAAAATTCCGTAATATGTTTATCTAAAGCCTTGGAACAGTACAATCGTTAGTACGTTTTTTTTATGATTTAAGTCAAAAACCCACATTTTCAACACAAAAAGCATATTTTTTATATTAATTTATTGAAAAAAATCATGTTTACTTAACATAAATATTTAATTTTGTGTCGGATATTTGTACCATTAATATTAAGACATATATATTTTATATATACATTTTTTCATATGGCAAGCAATCGAAGACGGCCTGTAGTTTCTACTACGGGTCTTTTGCTTTTTTAAAGCAAAAATTTGAAAATAAAATCAGCGAAATGATTTTTCGTGTGTCGTATCCTTCCTTTTAAATGACCTAATGTCTAGGAAACTGTAATGGATTCTTTAAGGTTACTTCCAAACCATCTTCTGTATCTCCAAATAAGACGAATCGATCCGGATCTTTCCTTATTTCGTCTTTTGTGTCTTCGTTTAAATCAGCACCATTTGTTGAAAGGAAGTTTTCAAGAACTTCTATATAATGACCTTCGTCGATAGTATTCAATATCTGTCTAAATTGCTTTGCCATATCAAATTAGTATTTGTATAATATAATGTTCATGCTATTGAGATGCATAATCATGCATTATGCTAAATTAACAAGGGAAGAAAGACTAGTTTTTTTTGCGCTTTTTTGTTCGTTTGGTTTTTGTTTCTTTCTCTGCTTCTGAAAGACCAATAGCAATTGCTTGTTTGGGATTCGTTACTAGTTTTTTGCTTTTACCTATGGTAAGTTCACCTTTGTGCATTTCGTGTAAAGCTTTCTCTACTTTTTTTGCGCTATCTTTTGTATAGTTTGCCATAATATTTTTTTTAATGTGGATAAACTTTACAAGTATTTTTTGTTCCCCATTTTTTTTGAAAATGATGTATTACCCTTTCAAGGAATTCGGCGTTGTACCATGAGCCCGATCTGTTGCATTGTTTTAAGCTTTCAAGAAATCCGTCTTCCTCTTCATTGGAATGTGCTTCCAGAAATATTTCTAGGTCTTTGTTTACCTCTTTCAGCACATTATTTTTTTCGTTGTTGTTTACCACTGTAAGTTTTTGTAGAAATTCTTTCAGTGTTTTGTCGATTTTTGAAAATTCTTCGCTTTCCATATTACCCTTATTTAGAAGTTTAAAAATTGTTTTGAATGGGTAAGGTGTTACAATCGTATGTAAAGAAAACCAGTTCTAAATATAAGAACAATCTTTTAGAAGTTTTGTTTGCATGAAAAACACAAGAAAATGTAAAAGTTGTTGATTTTTTTAGAGAAGAATTCGTTTTTTTAGTTCATCCATATCGGACAGATCCAGTTGAAGCGGCGTAATGGAAATATAGTCATTCTCGACTGCCCATCTGTCGGTACCTTCTTCAGACGGACTTAATGCAGATACGGAAATCCAGTAAAACTTTTTACCTGTTGGATCGACACCTGGCAATACTTTTCCATCATACAACCTTACCGACTGCTTCGTCCATTTGATTTCGCCATTAGGTTTCTCTGGAAAGTTGACATTGTAAAGTCCTATTCTTTTGTCTTCTAAGAGCATAGCTAGTACATTCTCAATATGCTTGCTCAGCAGTTGAAAATTAGGTTCCTGTCCGCTTGTATTGACACTCAACGCAATACCTTTTATCCCCAGTAACACGGCTTGCCTTGCCGCTGCCAATGTACCAGAATGCCACATGGAATTGCCTAGATTGGGTCCCAAGTTGATACCCGAAAGAACAACGTCGGTCTTAGCGTTAATATGGACGCCGAGGGCCACACTGTCTGCTGGAGTGCCATTAACCCTGTAAGCATCTATCTCGCCAAAAGAAATCTGTGATTTTTTGTATGCAAGTGGTCTTCCATGCGTAATAGCGTGTCCCATGGATGACTGTTCTACATCAGGCGCCACGACTTTTACCTTTCCAAATTTCCGAGCTACTTCTGCGAGTGCTTTTATTCCTGGACTATAGATGCCATCGTCGTTGGTGATTAATATATTCATACCTATAAGTTTAAACTATTTTTTTCTAATAACGTTTATAATTGAAATTCGTTGACTCAACTAAAATTATGTCTATGGAAAATGTGGTTCTGTACTATAATGAAGCGGCTGGAAGTTTTCGTTTGGGTAATGAAAAGTTGATTCAAGTTTTGGCGGATTATGGTTATAATGTGGTAGCCTCAGCAATAGTGAAAGACGAAATGCAATTGTTGGATCCTCCTGATTATACAATGATAATTATTGCAGGAGGAGATGGTTCTGTAAAGAGAATATGTTTACTCCTTGTAGAAAAAAATATTAGGGATAAAAAAATAGCTTTATTGCCATTTGGAACTGCTAACAATATTGCATTGCATTTTGAGGAAAATATAGAACTCAAATTAGAGCAGATTTGCCAAAAATGGGCAAGTCAAGATACGAGGCCTTTTGATGTTGGATTATTGACTTATGGGGGAAATGATTTTTATTTTGTTGAGTCATTTGGATTTGGTTTGTTTCCCTCTCTGATAAAAACCATGGACAATATCAAAGAATTAACCTTGTCTAAACTTTCTCCAACTCAGGAGTTGAAGTTGGCTATCAAAAAACTTTATAAATCTTTATTTGCTTCTAAGGGTACATTTTATCGAATAGAATATGATAATGCTATTGTGGAAGGCCATTTTCTCTTGGTGGAAATAATGAATATAAAAAGTCTTGGACCAAGATGGAAAATAGCGCCGGAAGCATCAGCCGGAGATGGTTTTTTGGATATAGTACTGATTCCTTCCAGTAAAAAAAAGCAGTTGGTGAGCTATATGAAATCCCTTTTCAAGAACAGAAACACGAAGTTTCCCTTTAAAACTCTCAAGGCCAAAAATATTAAGGTCGCTGCTTTTGAAAAAAATATTGCCTACCATTTAGATGATACAGTATTGAATAGCCATAATGAGAACGTATTCCAATTGTGCACTCTGCCTTCCCATTTTAGATTCATGGTCTGAAATGTGTCTGTTTCGCGTTAGATGACAGTGTGAAAATGATGAATTTTATAATTCTATATTCCAATGCTCTTTCAATACTCGTTTGGCTGCATAGTAACCAGACATGCCATGCACACCACCACCTGGAGGTGTAGATGCTGAACATAAATAAAGCCTTTTGTTCGGAGTACGATAGGGAGACGATTGTAGGATAGGGCGGGAGTAGAGTTGTGCAATATCCAACATACCTCCGTTAATATCACCACCAATGTAGTTCGGGTTGTAAGACTGTATTTGTTGTGTATTGAAACTGTGACGGTCAATTATCAAGTCTTTAAATCCTGGCGCAAATCTTTCAATCTGATTTTCTATTATTTCAGTACAGTCGACTGTTGATCCATTGGGAACATGGCAATAGCCCCAGACTATTTGATTTCCGTCTGTAACTCTTTCTTTGTCAAATAGGCTTTGTTGTGCCAATAGTACAAATGGTTTTCCACTTATTTTTCCTTTTGCAACATCATATTCTGATTGACCTATTTCTTGCAAAGTGCCTCCAATATGAACGGTTCCTGCTCTTCTACTATTTTCTGAAACAAAAGGTATTGGTTCTCTCAACAACCAGTCCATTTTGAAGACACCAGCACCGTATCTAAACTTTTCAATTTTTCTCTTATAGGAATCTGGCAGGTCGTTGCTGGCAATATTGACAAGCATTTTGGGTGATGTGTCAAACAAAACAACTTTAGAGCTTGGAAGTTCACTGATATCATTCACATAATGCCCAACTTCTATTTTTCCTCCGATAGATGTGAAAAGGCTTGCTAGTGCATTGGCAAGAGATTGTGAACCTCCTTTTGGAATCGGCCAACCACCAATATGACCATTTGCCATCAAAACAAGTCCTATTGCAGACGTTGTTAGTTTGTTCAATGGCAATAGTGAGTGCGCCGCCATTCCTGCCCAAAGTCCTTTGGCTTTTTCAGTCACAAATTTCTTGGAAAATATTGAAGCAGGCAAAAGCGCATTCACGCCAAACTTCAAAAACTTGGATGGTTTCGCGGGCCAATGTAATGGACCTAAAACATCTTTGGAAATGATAGGCCAATCCTTGATGAGGCTTGAAAATATATCCTTGTAAATTGTTTCGTCTTGTCCTAAGGATGATGCAGTTTCCTCCAAGGACTTTTTGAGAATGGCGGCGGTTCCATCATCAAAAGGATGAGCTGCCAAGATTTCTGGATGAATGTATTCCAACCCGAAATTTTCTAGTGAGAGACTTTGAAAAAAAGGAGATCCCGCAGCCATGGGATGAATAGCAGAACAGATATCCGACCAATTGCCTGGTCCAAACAGTTCTTTTGTACGCATCCCCCCACCGATACTTTGCTCTCCTTCTATAAGCAAAACAGAGAGCCCCTTTTGTTGTAAGGTAATTGCTGCAGCAAAACCATTAGGACCGCTACCTACAACAATGGCATCATATTCCTGAGACATTATTTCTTACTTTTTTTGTTATTTGGCTGAAGCATCTTGTATATTGGTTATTTCCTCTCCAAGATCCAAAATCTGCAAATCAGGATATTCATTTCTGAGAATACTCGCCGCAATGGCAGATCTGTATCCTGAAGCACAATGTACAACTATTGGTTTGCCTTTGGGAATTTGGATTTTTCCTTTAGCTAAATCGGGTAACGGAATATTGATGGAAGAGGATATCAATTTTTTCTCGTTAAATTCATTCGCATTTCTTACATCAATAATAGTATATTGTTGTTGATCGGGTAAAATGAACTTCTTTCCATCGAGAAATGAAGGTATCTTATTGGGGATGTCAAACGTAAAAGCACCATTCAGATGCGTTTCGTAACCAATTTTTGATAGTTTGGCTATGGCAAGATGTATCGAATCTTCATCTTGACCTACTAAAAAGAATTTTTGGTTGGGGTTGATGACTGTTCCAAACCAAGTTTCAAATTTTGTACCTTCCTGAATATTTATGGCATTCTTAAAATAAGATTTAGAATAAATATTTTTTGGTCGAATATCTACCACTATACTTTCAGCAGGCACTTTATAGTTATGTGGGAAAATTTTTACCTTGTCCAAATTCGTCTTAACGTCATTAGATCCAACTCTATTATGTTCCACATCATAAGGAAAATATTGTGGAACAAATGAAAGACTACTTAACAAGTAATCAACAAATGCTTTTTCTGTTGGGTGCTGAAAAGCGTGGTTGTGCGCCTTTTCATAACCGATAGTACTGGATGTTACGTTATGAGTAGCATTACCGCATAAAGAACCAGCACCGTGGGCAGGGTAGACGACAAGACTATCATTCAAAGTCGCAAATTTTTCATGTACGGTGTGGTAAAGTTGTTTGGCGAGGAAGGTTCGTTGCTCATTTTCATGATTGCCATATTCGCGCAGATCTGGACGCCCAACATCACCGAAAAGCAATGCATCGCCTGTGAAAACTACCTGATCTATATTGTGGGCTTGCAAAACGATAGAAATACTGTCAGGCGAATGGCCGGGTGTTTCCAAAATCCTTAAACTTATATTTTCATTGAGAGGTAAAATATCTCCGTCTTTGACACCGTGACGTTTATATTTCGCGTTTAATTTTTCGCTTACGT
>QFOI01000165.1 GCA_003241175.1 Pseudopedobacter saltans | reverse complement strand
TATTTCCATGATTATCGAAAAATAATTGAGATTCAAAGTAGTGCCAATTTTATTATTAAAAGTAAGGATAAAGTGGAACTGCAACTATTAAATGATGAAAGATTACGAATAGCAAGAATGAGTGAAGAGTATAGCAATACTTTAATACTAATGAAATTGCTAAAAGGTGTCGAAGAACCTTGGGAGGCTAAATGAAATAGATACCCCCGCTAATAAGGTTTTGCTATATTTAGGATTGAAGTACTAGGGACAACGTTTGGATATATTGAGCGCAGAAATCATTAATTAAAAAACGCTAATTATGAATGAGCCAACAAAACATGTATTTGAGAACTTCAAATTACTCAAAAAGGATATGGAAGAAAATAAGTGGATAATTGAAGCATTTACATTTGTATATAAAAAGAATGACTATATAGTTCTTACTAAATTATATATAAAAAACGAAGAAAAGCCTGAATTTTCCTTAATGAAAGTTGAGTTTTTGCGAGCAGAAAACATATCCATTAGCTTAACTCTTCCTGTTAATGTGAATGGCTTTATAACAACAGATATTAAAAGTCTAAGGGATTTTTTCAAGATTGAGTATGCACAAAATATGAAAGATTTACTTACACAATTTAATCAATTTTTCTCAAACTTTATCCCGACAAAGATTAATCCCAATAAGCCTAATTCCTTGATAGATGCTATGGTTGTATCATTATCTAAAAATGATAGTGAAGACCCTTATAAAATATATTGCTTTACCGTAAAAAGAAATCCCAATAGCCAAAATAGAACTCCATTTAATGACAATAAGTCTAGATTATTAAGACCCAAACTTTACGATAAATTCAAGGATGAAACAACAATTAGCTTTTGTTATTCTCTGAATAAAGTTGATGAAAGAAGTGACGAGTATATAATTAAAAAATTTGGAGAAAGACGGTAATAAAATTTTTAAAGAAATATTTTAGCAATAAAAGGTACGCAAATTTAATTGTTGTCTTTCTGTTTCATAAGGAGTTCGTAGGATTTGATTTTTTTGTTAAATTTACTATATAATCGATACGATTTTAATTTATAAATTAGAAAATGAACTACAGATAGAATTCATATGTCACTATATAACTATTTATTAATCTCTCCACCTTAATAAAAAGATTAGAAAAAAGTATATAATGCCCTGAGATTAGTATCTTTTTTTCTGAATAATGAAATCATGTTTTAAATAATCTTAGCCAATATTATTTGAAAAAGGTTTTTTGAATCAGAAACTGAAACAACTTTTTTCTCCCAATCAATCAAGTTTAGTATTAATATAAGTGTATGAATGAAATAAAAGCTACTTTAAATGCCCTAAAATCAGAGCTCGAAAAAATTGACCAATCAAAGGGTATAACACTGAAAAAAAGCTATGAGACAATTAAACCGATTTTTGAATTGTCAGAGACCTTTGAAGAGCTTTGGATTGGAGGTTGGGCACGAAACGATTACAATCATTATCTGAATCCCCAAAATCACAATGAGGCTTTTGAGGTTAATGTTGAATATTTTTATGACCTAATATCCCAAAAATATAAAATAGATTTAGATGGTTTAGAATCCCAAATCATTAAAGACATTGCACCCTATCAAAAATTTCAAAAAAAAATCGTAACGGAGTTGTCCATTATAAGAGATATTGACAATTTTAGTAATGAAAATGAGTTATTAAAGAAAATTGAAGATTTCAAATGGGGAATAGATGTGGGGGAATATGTTAGTTATAAAAGACCCACCCAAATTCCTATTTATGATATGAGAAACTTGAGCAAAGGCATATTGGTTCCTCCGCACATGCAAGCGATTGGATATTTAGTTAGTTTGTCAACAAAGTCATTCTCGTTTAACTCATTTAATGAACTCGCTTATCGTCTTTTAAGGCAAATCGAAATAAAAACAAATTTATCAAAACCTTCGACCAATCATAATGATGATGAGATTTTATATAATATTTTCGACAATTTTCATGTTTTTTGCAACCAATTGAAAAATCGTCATAATAAGAGAGATACAATTTATGTGGCAGATGAATATGATGTACAAGATTTGCTTCATTGTATTTTAAAGTTACATTTTAGAGATGTTAGGGAGGAAGAATATACACCCTCATATGGAGGAAGTTCGACAAGAATGGATTTTCTTTTAAAGAATGAGAATATAGTGATAGAGGTAAAAAAGACAAGAAATAATCTTAGCGATAAAGAAGTCGGGGAGCAGCTAATTTTGGACATAGCGCATTACCGCAATCATCCAAATTGTAAGATATTGAAGTGCTTTGTTTATGACCCAGAAAATAAGATTAAGAACCCAAGAGGATTAGAAAATGATATCAATAAATTATCAGATGAAAATATGAATGTTGAACTGTATGTTAGACCATGAATTGCAGTAAGCCATACAATTTTATATGGCTACTACTGAGCTTGATAATATTTACAATTTGTTATTCTTAAACGTTTCAATCCTTTAAGCTACATTTTTGTATAAAAACTATTTTAAAGCTAATCTATATCACTAATATAAACTGAATGAGGAAACGTACAATCAATTTTAATTATTAGGGCTAAAGCAAAAAATTACAGCTATGTCAGATAAAGGCAGCGTATTTCAAAAAGGTGGAGGTGGAACAAACTTTGAACAATCTGTTCAAACTGCCTTTCTCATTACTCTTATCATTCGAGGCAATGTCCCTTGTATTCCTTCAGGTGAACTATCAGAAGTTGCCTTACAAGTTACCAACAGAGGATATGAAACAGATGATTTTTTAGCAATTGCGAAATCAACAAAAGGAGTACATCGTCTATTAGTTCAAGTAAAACACGACATTTCATTTACTATTGAAAACGATAAGTTCAAAGAAGTTATTAGTGCTTTTTGGAAAGATTATCGCAACACCTCTATTTTTGACAAAACAAGAGATAAACTTATCGTTGTTAAAAATGGTTTGACAAAAGACGAAAGAAATCATCTAAAATCTCTTTTTAATTGGGCGGTAAACCACGCAACAGACACAGATTTTCACTTAGAAGTAAACAGAATTAACGCGAAAAAAGACCGATTAAATGTTTTTCGAGCGGTATTAAAAGAGGCGAACGGCAACGTAGATTTAACCGACAAAGAAATTTGGGAGTTTCTAAAATGTGTTGATGTCTTGGAGTATGACTTTTTAAATGAAGGCAGTATTGATAAGACTTACTTTTTAAATCTGATTAAGCTAAGTAAAAGTAAAGATTCAATAGCGACAGAAGAAGAAATTTGGGATAGTGTTTTCGCTTATGTTTCAACTCTTAATCCAAACGGAGGAAGTGCAACAATTGAAAACATTAAAGACAAAGATTTCTTTCAACATTTTGACAATGCACAATTAAGTCCATACTTCAAAGCGATTGAAAAACTCAAATCAGACAGCAAAGAAATTTTACGACCAATAAAAACTTCCATCGGAAAAGACGAAAATAAATTTCAATTACCAAGATTGAAAGCAAGAGAAGAAATATTAGAAGCATTAAGCGGAGTTTCTCAAATTACTATTGTAACTGGAAAACCAGGCGTTGGAAAATCCGCAGAAATAAAAGAGATTATTCAAAAGGATTTAAGTAATTCAAGTGTATTTGTTTTTAGAGCAGACCAATTCAATGAGTCTACACTTGCAAATGTATTTTCAAGTCAAGGGGTGAATGAAACTATTGAAGATATTTTTTCTTGTATTTCTCTTATTCCTGAAAAAATCATTTTTATTGATAGTTTGGAAAAACTCTTGGAAGCAGACCCTGAATGTGCGTTTAAACAATTGTTGGCATTGCTTAAAGAACACCCCGAAATAAAAATTATTGCGTCGACGCGAAAATATGCAATTGACTTAATTACGTTAAAGTTCGGTATTGATAAAAATAATACGAGTATAATTGATGTTCCAACGCTAAATGAAGAAGAATTAAAACTTGTGTCTGAAAAATTTCCACAGTTAAATAGTGTTCTAAAAAATGATAAAGTCAAAAAGTTGCTTCAAAGTCCAAAGTATCTTGACTTTTCAATTTTAGCGATAAGTAAAACAAACGATGATTATGCTAATGTTTCGCTAATTGAATTTAAAGACAAGTTGTGGAATTCGTTGGTTGTAGATTCAACCAATACAAAAAATGGACTTCCTATAAAACGAGAAGAAGCGTTCAAAGAAATTGCAGTAAAGAGAGCGAAAGAGATGAAACTCTTTACCAAGCCAGATAAATCAGATGCGGAAGCAATTACTTGTTTAGAAAACGATGAAATAGTATTTCAGGAACAGAACAACAGAATGTATTCCCCTACTCACGATATTTTGGAAGATTGGGCATTGGTAAAATATGTTTCTTCAAAATTTGAAGAAAGTCCTAAGCCAAAAGATTTGTTTAGCAGTTTAGGAAATGAACCTGCAATTAGACGTGCATTTCGTCTTTGGATTGAAGATTATCTAATTGACAACAGCGGTAAGATAAATGAATTGATTAAAGCAACTACTTCCGACCAAACGATTGAAAAATATTGGGCTGATGAATTGTTGGTTGCTGTTTTTAAATCCGAAAATAGTAATTCATTCTTTACTGCTTTTGAAAAAGAATTATTTACAGACAAAGCTACCCTCTTCAATAGGTGTTTACATATCATAAAAACTTGTTGCAAAGAAAGCGACCAAATAATAAACGACAGCAATTTGCTTTTGCCGATTGGTTCTGGTTGGAAAGAAGCATTGTTTTTTATTCAAAAGAACATTGCTCAATTAGAATCAATAAAACTTTCAATACTTAATTTTCTTTCTGATTGGTATTGCCGATTACGTTTTCAATATGGAAAAATTGAAAACGCTGAATTAGAGGCAGCAAAGTCTATTATCCTAACTTATTTGAAAGAAGTTGAAGACGAAAATGAATTTTGGCGAGAAGAAAACGCCGAGGGCAAATCATCAAACTTGATTTCAATTTTGTTTGACTTGGCTTCAATTTCAAAGGAAGAAATTAAACAACTTATTGCAAGAGCATTTACCAATAAAGAAAACCGAAAATCTTGGAGATTAAATTCTTTTTACGAAAATGTAATTGAAAGTTGTCTTTCGGGGATAGGAAACCAACGTTTGATAATAGAATTACCCGAATTGATTATTGAAACAGCTTGGAAAAATTGGAAATACATACAGCCAAAGGAATCTGATTATCCAGATGGAACTAGATTTTTATCAAGACACTCTTTGCAGGATGTGGAATGTTGGGGGATAAGAGATAAACATTCGTTTTTCCCTTCAGGAATTTACAAAACACCTTTTTACAATTTATTGTGGGTTCACCCAATCGTTGGATTGAAGTTCATCATAGATTTCATCAATTATTCGGTTGAATTTTATGTAAACGCTACTTGTGAATACAAACATAAAATTTGTCAAATTGAATTAGAACAGAATGACGGAACGAAAATAAAATTATATGCAGCGTGGGAATTATGGGCGGCTTACAGAGGCTTAAGTGTTACAAATAATGCTTTGGAATCTTTGCTAATGAGTTTTGAAAAGTTCCTATTAGAAACGGCAAGACGAAAGTCTGAAGTAAGCAAAGAGAACCTAAAGTATATATTTGATTATGTTCTTAAAAATACCAATAATGTCGCTACATTATCCGTTTTGACAAGCGTTGCTATTGCTTATCCAGAAGAAGTTGAGGAAGCTATTTTACCACTTTTGTCTGTCCAAGAATTTTATGATTGGGATTTAAACCGTGCACTTGAAGAACGTTCGGTTCTTGCACCAATGGACAACCAGATTACATTTGCCCAAAAAGAGCGTCGTGAGTCAAATCAACTTCCTCACAGAACGCAATACCAAAGAGGGTTAGGTGATTTTATTGTGAATTATCAATTTAATGTTAGAAAACTTAATCAACAAATTCACAATCTATTTGATAAACTTAAAGCGAGTATTAAAGATGGTGATTTAATGTGGAAAAAGCGATTGAATGAGATTGACATAAGAAATTGGGAGGTTAAGCTGCATGATGAAAAACTTGGAGGATTTGTTTTTCAACCTAAATATGAAAAAGAAGTTGTTGAGAACTTGAATTCATCACAAGATTACTTTGATAAACAAATTCTATCAATAGCTTATTTAGAAATAATTACCAAGGCATTTGAAAAAAAAGAATCTATTAGTTTTGAAAAATGGAGTGAGTGTCACAAATATTATTCTGAAACTGAAAACTTGGACTTTTTATTTAGCAGACCAATAACACTTGCCTGCCTTGGTTTAAATGAATTTTCAACGTCGATTTCGATAAAGCAGAAACGATGGTGCTTAGACACACTTATGCAATCTATTGTCGTTATTATGCAAGGCTCATTCAATGGTAATTTTGAGTTAGACAGACGCTACAATCCAAGGGAACAAGAAATCGCGTTGTCCTCATTCCATTTATTGATGATGAACGCTGAAGGGGATGATGACAAAAACGGAATAATAGCAACGATGATTTATATGCTATTTGCAAATTTTTCTGAACACGAAATTGACAAAATCATACTCTACGTTAGGGATGTATTTTTTAAGCAATTTCCTGATAATACAAAAAGAGTTTGGCTTGGTCTTATCAAATATTCAAACTATAAAAAAACTAATCCAAATTTTTATGGCAATCAAGATGAAGAAAGTTTGAAAGAGGAAAATGAATTTGTTCAGCAAATAGCATCTGACAAAAAATTAAAGTTAGAACTAACTGAAATAAATTTAGAAAAAAGTGAAGGATATTTATTGGCAAGAGCCTTTGTAATTACTCCTTACGACACAACAGACAAGGACTTTTCAAACTTCATTAATTATGTTTTATCTCTTGTCCTTGATGATTTAATTAAAAGAGAGGATTACTCATATAAAAGAAACAGAGAATCACGCCAATTTCATCACGAATCAATTTCAGATATTGAACAATACCTTTCCAATTTGTTTTTGGATGCGGATTTTGATTTCTCAAAATCTATTTTAACTACGTTAGTTAATGCGCTATCAAACAATATACAACATCAAAAATTTGGAAGAGATGGTTTATTTGAATTTGTAAATACTACTTTGGATTATTTTGTATTGAAATTGTATGACAACGGGAATCTGAAAATAGACCAAGCTAAATATTCAATACAACAGACAAACTTTTGGAATCTTTGGGAGGTGCTTTATGATTTAATTCCAAGTAATGAAACACACCCACTAATTCCAAAACTTTTATTAAACATCCGGTATTTACTTTGGGACTATCACGGTAATCCTAACGAAAATAATTGGAATGTTTTAAATGGTAAGAAAGACTTCTACAAAAAAATCTTTTTTGAGAAAGGGAAACGCGATTCTTCTTCGGCAATCAATGTATTCTCAACAATTGGAGATAATGAGTTTTTGCCAGACGGAATAAGTTGGTTAATAGAAATTTTTAAAGTGAATGCCCTTGAGTCTTTAGCTTTGACAACAACTTCAGCAAAAAGAATGATAAAACGCCTTTTTTATAATC
>QFOI01000164.1 GCA_003241175.1 Pseudopedobacter saltans | reverse complement strand
TTCTACTTGCTTGTATTTGTTGGATGCTCTTTCTGTTTCGAGTGCGGCTCTTTCTCTTTCACTACAGTGTTTGCATTTTATACCCATTTCTTCGTCCACAGGTTTGTTACCTCTTAGACATTCTTCCAATACACGATGCACCATAACATCTGGATAGCGTCTAATTGGGGATGTAAAATGACAATAGTCTTTAAATCCCAAACCATAGTGTCCAATGTTTTCCGGAGAATAAGCTGCTTTTGCCATTGTCCTTATTCCTAGTTGTTGGATCATCATTTCTTCTGGTTTCCCTTTACATGCTTCCAATGCTCCATTGATGCTTTCGGCAATGGTGTCTGGATTAGACATATTAAAAGGGTATCCCAATTTTTTGACTAGAGCTGCAAAAGATTCTAGTTTAGTACTATCCGGTTGATCATGGATACGATATGGAAATGGTATCGGCTGGTCGTTAACCTTAATGGCTGCAACATATTCCGCTACTGCCTTGTTGGCCAATAACATCAACTCTTCAATAAGCTGATGTGATTCATTGGATTCGTTAAGTACGACTCCAACAGGTCTTGCTTTTTCATCCAATACAAATCTTACTTCCTGAGAACTAAAGTTTATAGCACCTCTGTCAAACCGTTGTTTTCTCAAAGATTGAGAAATAGTGTTCAAAACGGTTAACTGTTTTTTGTACGTATCCTTTTTGTCTTTGTACAATATCTCCTGAACTTCGTCGTACGTAAATCTCCTATCTGAATGAATTGCTGTGCGTCCAATCCAAGTACTATATACTTTTCCCGCCGTATCTATAATAAACACTGCCGAAAAAGTAAACTTGTCTTCATTGGGTCTTAAAGAACAAAGCATATTGGAGATATGCTCAGGTAACATGGGATTGACACGGTCCGGCAAGTAAACCGAAGTGGCTCTATTATATGCTTCTTTATCTAGTATTGAACCAGGTCTTACATAATAAGATACATCTGCAATATGGACTCCAATCTCAAATCTACTACCTTCCAATTCTTTGTAAGAAATAGCGTCGTCAAAATCCTTGGAATCGTTAGGGTCTATAGTGAAAGTCAAAGTCTTCCTAAAGTCTTTCCTTTTTTTGATTTCGTTTTTGTCTAACTTTTCAGGTAATGCATTGGCCGCATCAATGATCGGTTTGTCAAACTGAATAGGAAAACCGTTTTCCATTATCAAACCTTTCATCGCAGCATCATTCACATCTTCAGGAGAAAGTACTGCAATGACTTTTCCCAATGGTTTTCTTTCGGAATCCCATTTAAGTAATCTTACAATCACTTTATCTCCGTTTGCTGCATTGCCAATGTTTTCAAGCGGTACGTAAATATCAGGAATTTGTTTTTGGCCGTCTGCGATGAAGAATGCAAATTTTTCGGAAACTTGAATATTGCCAACAAACTCCAATTGTTTTCTCTCTAGTATTTTCTCGATCCGACCTTCTTTTTTGTTTGTCTGCTTGTTTTCTTTGTATACAGCAACTATTACTTTGTCACCGTTCAATGCCGTGTGAAAATCCTGTGGTCTAACTAAGACGTCACCTTCGATATTAGAATCTTCTGGAAGTACAAAACCCATACCTGATCTCGTAACTTGTAGCGTACCTTTTAAGGTAAAGATACTGTGACGAGACGTTGATTTATGGGATGATTGTGATCTCCTTTGTAATTGTCCAATATACTTGGAACCCTTATGTTTAGGCCGTTTGCTTCTACTCATTAATTATCTATATTGTCAAGGGCAGCAATAATTTTTCTATAAAAATTGTCTGACTCATTGTACAAGATAACGCAGTTTATTGGTAAAACATATATGCGTGCAGATAAATTTATAAACACTTGTTGATAACTATGTATTTTGACAGCGTCTTTTTCGGTAACTAGGTAAACTATGTCTTCTTTTTTTCCGACTTTTTTATGCTTCGAAAAAAGATCGAAAATGTTTTGTTCGGAAAACTCGTAATGATCCGTCAATGCTACTTTCTCAGTGTTTTCAGTCAGTCTGTCAACGTAGTCAAAATATGGTTGGGGATTAGCAATCCCCGCAATAGCAATGACCATATCGTTTTGTGAAATGTTGAATTCCTCTTTTGTAAAGATATTATAGGGCGTTCCATAGGAAATGGAGGAAAAAAATAATTGCTGATTTGGAAGAAGTTTTATCTTTTTCTCAATGGATTTTTTTTCGCCCAAACCTAAGTTTGATGGGCATTTTGTTACAACGATAATATTGGCGCGATCAGCTGAAGAGCGTTGATCCCGCAAGCTTCCAACAGGTAGAAAAAAATCATTCACATAAAGATTACTATAATCCGAAAGTAAAATATGGCAATCTGCCGTAACCTTCCTATGTTGCATAGCATCGTCCAATATAATCAGATCAGGTTTGTTAGGATGCTGCTCAAGCTGTTGTATGGCAAAGCTTCTGTCCTCACAGACACTCACTATGGCTTGTGGAAAATTTTGATGAAACTGCATTGGTTCATCTCCGATTTCCAAGGCGGTAGTATTTTCGTTCGCGATCAGAAAGCCTTTTGTTTTTCTTTTATAACCCCTACTTAATGTTGCTGTTTTGTATTTTTTTTCGAAGAAAGACAAAAGCATTTCCGTCATAGGCGTTTTTCCTGTACCTCCGACAGAAAGGTTTCCTACACATATTGTTGGGGTGGAAAAATGATTGGATTTTAAAACTTTTTTATCGAAAAGAAAGTTGCGAATATGAATAACAATTCCATAAAGAAATGCAAATGGAAAAAAGAGGAAACGTATAGCTGATATCGTTTTAGGAGAATGCATAAATCTTGTCAGGAGTGATTCCAAAATTTAATGGAATATCCAGTGTAGAGGAATCAGAGATTTTTTCCTCAGGAGAAAAAAAAGAAAATCCAATCTTAATTGCGTCTGGTCTACACAGAGAAAGGTAGCGATCATAAAAACCTTTTCCATAACCAAGCCTATCTCCATTTTGATCAAAAGCAAGTAAGGGAACAAACACTAAATCGATGTCTTCCGGATCTACAACTATATCGGAAATCGGTTCTTCAATTCCCCAGGCATTTGTTGTAAACTCCGTGTCGGAATCGGTAGCTCTCGCCGAGAAAGTATTGGAGTTCCAATCCAATATGGGATAACAAAACTCGATGGATGGATTGGTTATTTGAAGATAACTTTCCAATAGGTCCATATTGATTTCTTGTTTGGAAATGATGGGTCGATAGGAGAGGACCGTTTCGATAAATGGCAGATGTAAATTCTGAAACTGAATCAGCAGCAAGTCCGTAGCAATCATTATTTCTTTGTGTGATAATGATTTTCTTTTTGCCGTATAGATTTTTCTTAGTTCGTCCTTGTTCATCTGCTATTTATTCAAAAAAAGAGAAGATCGTGGTTCCGTAATTCCTTGCAAAACTGAAACCTTCAAACTTTTCGTAATTGTTTCTGGGTGTGTGTTCCAATACAAAATAGCCTTTGTCGGAGATGAGTTTTTTGCTGACGATTATTTTAGGTAATTCGTCGATTGTTCCCAATGCATAGGGCGGTCCCGCAAAAATAAAATCAAACTGTTCATTGCATTTTTCCAAATACTGAAAAACATCTTGCCTTAACACTAATGCCTTGTCAACGCCCAACATATCCAAATTGTTTTGGATGAATTGCGCCATCTGTGGATCTTTTTCTACAATGATCTGACTGGATGCACCACGTGATGCCAATTCGTAGCTGATGCATCCCGTACCACCAAAGAGATCCAGGGTTTTGATATCGTCTAAGTTGATCCTGTTTTGCAATATATTGAAAAGGCCTTCTTTCGCTATGTCTGTGGTAGGCCTTGTATAAGGCATCTTGACGGGTGGCTTTATTTTTCTTCCGCCAAATTTTCCTGAGATGATTCTCATATTGCGTATTTGAAAAATGGTACAAAGAAATGTTCTGGATAATCGCTGAATTTTTCCGTGTCAAAAAGATTTTTGGTGACGGAATCAATCTCAATGTGCGGAATATATTTGTAAATCGCATCAAACAAACTAGAATTGTTTTCCACCATTCCGGATAGGACTACAGTTACATCATCCATGTTTTTTCCATATTGATTGGCAGCATTGACCACATGATAAACTGCATCCAACGGTGATAAAAATTTGATTCTTTTAATAAACAGGAGTTGACCATCTTGGACCGCTGTCAATATGGAGTGTTTCTGAAAACATAAAAGATGCAAGACCAATTCTGGTTTGGCTATACTGTTGATTAAGACCTTGCTTATCGCTCCGTATTTGTGTACAGATTTGTAGTTGGGAAAAACATTGTGAATAGTTTCACTAATAGATTGGTCGACCTGATACAAAACAGAAAAACCATTGGTTTCGTAATGTTGTATCTTGGTGTCGTTGGATTGATATGGCATCATCATCTTGATGATATTGTCCGAACAAGATTCTAGATAGGTTTGAGGTAAAATCTCCGCAAACTCATTTTCCCAAATAACGTGTACTTCCTCTTTGGCATTGTATTGCGCCAAAAGACCAGAATTTTGCATCACGGCTTTGAATGATTCTTCAAAAGATTTTTCAGGTTTCAGTTGAAACAATTCAAAACTTAAAAGTTCACCTGTTTCATTGTTCAAGATCCAGCAAGCAATATGGTCTTTGCTTATCTCCAAAAACAGACGATCTTTAGTTGTCGAAGGGCTATAAATCCCTAAAATTTTTTGTGCCATGATGATTTAAATTGCAATGTTACAAATATTCAAGCAATTATATCTTTAGTCCTATTGGCTATATTTGTTTTTCAAATAGGAAATGTAATGACTAAGTTAAGTGTAAATATCAATAAAATAGCAACACTACGCAATAGTAGGGGAGGAAATAACCCGGATGTAGTCAAAGCTGCCATCGACATACAAAACTTTGGAGCAGACGGTATCACGGTTCACCCTCGACCAGACGAGAGACATATTAGGTATAGTGACGTTTACAAGATTAAAGAAATCATAACAACAGAATTTAATATTGAGGGAAACTGTGATACACGAAAATTTGTGGACCTTGTATTGAATGTCAAACCGGATCAAGTAACACTTGTTCCAGATTTTGAAGGACAGTTGACTAGTAATCATGGGTGTGATACGATTAAGCATAGAAATTATCTAAAAGACATGGTAAGCCTTTTTCAACAAGCTGGTATAAGGGTGAGCCTTTTCGTAGATCCTGAGAGGTCTATGATTAATGGTGCTGCGGAGACTGGCGCAGATAGGGTAGAGTTGTACACAGAAGGATATGCTACCGCCTTTCTAAAAGACCCGGAGGCTGCCATTGAAAAATATCTCTCTGCTGCAAAATGTGCCAAAGAATTGAAACTCGGTCTCAACGCCGGCCATGATCTTGATCTGGAAAATCTTCGTTTTTTTTCCGAAAATATTCCTTGGATTGACGAGGTATCGATCGGTCATGCGTTAATCTCCGATGCGTTGTATCTGGGATTGGAAAATACAGTTCAGCTATACAAAAGACAATTGGTCTGATAATTGAGTAGTAAAAATCAAAACAATAATTATATGAAAAAAACATGGATAATTAAGTTTCTGGCTTGTGGATTATTAGCTGGAGCTCTATTGGTTGCGTCCAATGCGAATGCGCAGAAAAAAAGTAAATCTGCTAAAAAAGAAACAACTAAAAGTAAAGAGGACAAATCTAAAAGACCTAGTCCTCCTGCAAGCGTTACAGAAACAATAAGCTCTGGCGCTACAATTTCTATCAATTATGGTCAGCCGTCTTTAAACGGACGTACGCCTGGTATTGATGTTGAACCTAAGGACGATACTGTATGGCGTGCAGGTGCCAATGAAGCAACTGTTTTCGAAACAGACAAAGACGTAACTATTAATGGACAAGCGCTTCCAGCTGGTAAATACGCATTTTTTACCATTAAACATGGTGAAGAATGGACACTGATTTTCAATAAAGTTTGGAAAACATGGGGTGCATATGACTATTCAAAAAATAAGGATCAAGATGCGTTGACAGTTACAGTACCACAAGAACAACCGTTGGCTCCATCGCAAAAATTATTATACACAATTGACAAAGCTGGAAAAGTTACCTTGATATGGGGACCTGAACAGATTTCTTTCAACGTACAATAATTCGATCTATGTACAAGTTGTATGGTATCAAAAATTGCAATACTGTAAAGAAAGCGGTTGATTGGTTGGACGAACATAAAATTCCTTTTGAGTTTCACGACTATAAAAAAGAAGGCGTGACAAAAACGAAGTTGACTTCTTGGACCAAACAGGTTTCATGGGAAGATTTGGTTAACAAAAAAGGAACTACTTGGCGTAGTCTTTCTGAGGAAGAAAAGGCAAAAGTCAAAAATGCAACTTCCGCCATTACTTTGATGCAGGAGAAGACAAGTGTTATCAAAAGACCTTTGATAGAATCTGATGATAAAGTTGTGACTTTGGGATTTGATGAAGCTGAATTTGAAAACAAATATCAAAGAAGTTAACTTCCCAATCCTGCAATGAGGTTGATCGTTACCGCAATGATAACTACATTGAAAATAAAGGAAATGAGGCTGTGCCACAAGGCTACATGCCTCATTTTTTTTGTTGTTATACTCACATCCGAAACTTGGAAAGTCATTCCCAATACAAACGAAAAGTATAAAAAATCTTTAAAGTCGGGCATGTAATCATCACCTTCTGGAAAGGATAGCCCGCAACCTTTTTCGAACTTGCTGTTGCCGTAATAGATATGGGCATATTTGACCGTATAGATCGTGTGCAATAAAAACCACGCAATGGAAACTCCAAGTATGGAAGAACCAATGTGTAAAAGTTTCGTTTGAGGATTAGCGTTTTTAGAAACGATGATCAATAGGATGGCGAGTATACTTCCCAATATAGAAATGAGTATGAGAAATGAAATGACTGTTCGCCCGCTGTCTTCTTTTTGCGCTTCTTTTTGTATATGACTAATGGGAGAGCGGTAAAAGCTTACCCAATAAAAACCCAACAATACAATTCCGAAAGCACTGTATCCCAAAATGTAACGGATAAGATCTTCCTTGACTATTGGATGAAGTAACAATATCGTAATGATACCGATAAGTATCGAAATGCCTATTTTAGGTAGCGTATGTATACCGTTAAACCAGAAACTGTTTTTCTTTTGCGTCATATTTTAAGGTTGTCATTGAAATGACTATATAAAAATATCAAAAATTTATGTTGTTTAGAAAATAGGCCATGTTGATAAAACGCCAATTCACATTTTCTTGATTGGGATTTGCATTTTTCTCCAATAATTTTTTAGTGAATATCTTATGTGCGACAAGTGTACTTTTCGCATCCATTAGCTGCTCGTTAGGTATGGATAGCTTTTCTTGTTTGGATGGCGGATTTGTCATACTCCACGCGTTTTTCGACATTTTATTTTCCATCCATTTTCTTACAATCCATTCGCTGAAACCATCGCGAAATTTGAATCTGCTTGGTATTCCTAACATGAATTCTACTAGTTGATATTCGATAAAAGGAAATCTTATTTTT
>QFOI01000163.1 GCA_003241175.1 Pseudopedobacter saltans | reverse complement strand
GAAAACTGGGCACATGCAGAGCAGTACGAGCAAGCAGAAAATGCGAGACGAGCACAAGGTCAATCCAATCCTTTTGAGTCTTTTAATAGTGATGGTAATGCCGATTGGTCTTATTCTGGAGGTGATGGAGCTGATTTTTCAGATTTTTTCCAATCCATGTTTGGTGGAAATTCCAATTCTGGTTTTTCAGGTAGACAAAGAACAGCTTTTAGAGGTCAAGATTTGAATGCTGAATTACATCTCAACCTCAGAGAGGCGGCTGTGACACATAAACAAGAAATGAACATCAATGGTAAGACTGTTCGTATTAGCGTTCCTGCTGGCGTTTATAATGGCCAACAGATCAAGTTGAAAGGATACGGAAATCCGGGTTCGCAAGGTGGCCCAGCGGGAGATCTGTACATAACATTTGTCATACCCGAAGACCCGATTTTTAAGCGAGTTGGAGATGATCTCTATATTCATAAAAATTTGGATTTATACACTGCCGTTCTCGGGGGAGAAGAAATTGTGGAAACTTTGGATGGTAAAGTCAAGCTTAAAATAAAACCTGAAACCCAAAACAGCACCAAAGTAAGAGTGACTGGAAAGGGTTTCCCGGTTTACAAGCAAGAAGGTAAACAAGGAGATTTGTATGTCATTTGGGATATCCTGATACCAACTAACTTAACAGAGGAACAGAAGAAATTATTTCGAGAAATCGCTAACGCAAAAAATTAGTTGTTATGTCCAATACAAATTTGAAATATTCTATCATTACATATTCTGCACAATACAGCATCGAACCTTCCTTTATCCAAGATCTACATAATCGTGGATTGATTGCTTTGAGCCAACAGGAAAAGGAGTTTTTCATATTGGAAGAAGACCTTGAAAAATTGGATCATTTTACTCGTTTGCACTGTGATTTTGAAATAAATGCTGCTGGGATTGAAGTCGTGGAAGACCTATTGTCAAGGATCGAAGACCTAAAGACGCAAATGCGTCTATTGGAAAGCAAGGTGTCCCTTGTAAGAGATTTGGATTAAATAAAAGCCCTTGACAAGGGGCTTTTATTTAATTTATAATGCTAAAATATTTAGTATTTTTGAAGAAATATTTTATATGAAAGCAGATTATTTTCTAATCGTTCGACCAGACGAAAATACGTGTGAGAAAGTAATGTCTGAGAAGAAACGATTTTCTGAATTATACAACTGTCCTTCAATATTGCATTCCTTGCCTCATATAAGTTTGGTAAGGTTTATAAATACTACAGAGAATGAAAGTATCATAAGGAATTATTTGCATAGGAAAATAAGTACGTTCTTCCCTTTTTTAATCGAAATGGAGGGTTTTGATGTATTTCCGACACATACCATTTATGTAAAAATCAAAAATCCATCGCCAATAATAGATATCGTAAAAAATATAAAGACCGAGGCTCGCATTCTAAAGGAACACTCTAAATCCTCCATTTATTTTGTTACGGATCGCCCTCATCTCACCTTAGCTAGAGGATTGGAACATTGGCAATACGAAAATGGGTGGAGGCAATGGCAACATGTTCCTTTCTCCGCTCGATTTGAAGTGTCCGCAATTACATTATTAAAAAAAACAGGCAATCGTTTGCGTTTTGATATTGTCGATAATTTTTCATTATCTGGAATGAAAAATGAGGTTAAGCAGGTTTCTTTATTTTGATGGAATAGCTATATTTACCAACAATATTAGAAACTATGTCATTTAAAATAAACTCAATAGGTGAAAAAGACAACCTAAAGCTCAGACTGGAAAATGAATCCAATGGTACTTATGTAGAGGTTTTTGCATTGGGTGCTGTTTTAAATGAATATGCCATAAAATCGGGAAACTCGGTTTTTAACTGTATTGATGCTTATAAAGATCCAAATGAGTTGAAGACTATTATAACAGAGCGTTTCCAGGGTGCTAAACTCAGTCCATTCGTTTGCCGACTGACGGAAGGGACTTTCTCTTTTAACGGAAAGCAATATCATACAGGAAAACATTTTGACGGAAAGTCGGCCATTCATGGTTTGGTGTATGATGAATTATTCGAACTAGATCATCAAGAAGTGACGGATGATCGTGCAAGTATTACATTGGTGAGAAATGTAAAAGCGGATCAATATGGTTTCCCTTTTCTCTATACTATAAAAATTATCTACATTCTAAAATCCAATGATATAGTTGATATTGAGACTATCATTACCAATGAAGGAAATGAAACAATGCCTTTGAATGACGGATGGCATCCTTATTTCCGTTTGGATGATCGTATCGATAATACTTTATTGAAATTTAGAAGTAAACAAATGGCGATATTCAATTCGTCTCTTTTGCCAACTGGTGAGTTCAAAGACTATGATGAATTCGCTGAATTTAAAACTATAAATTCAACCGAATTGGATAATAGTTTTACTATTGATGCACTTGATAGTCCAGCATTAGAACTAGAAAGCAAATCCAAAAAATTAAAACTGTCTGTTTATCCAAAGGAAGGATATCCTATTTTGCAAATCTATATTCCACCAACACGTAATAGTATTGCAGTGGAAAATCTGACAAGTCTTCCAGATTCTTTCAATAACAAGATAGGTTTACTACAACTAGAACCCAATGAAACAAAACATTTTGTAACATCGTACCACTTGCAGAAACTATCTTAAGAAAGGGTTACTTTCTTTTTCTTGTCCAATAGTTGTGTGCCCTCCATGTCCAGGAAATACTTGCGTATTGTTAGGAAGTGCAAAAAGCTTCTCCTTAATATTACTGACTAGATGCTCGTGGTTTCCAAATGGTAAGTCCGTACGGCCAATACTTTGTTGGAATAGCGTGTCTCCTGCAATAAGAAAGTTTTGAGTTGGGGTATAAAAAACAATACTACCTGGACTATGCCCCGGAACAAAAAGTATATCAAGTTTATCCTCTCCCAAATGGAGAGGATCCTCTTCCGTTAAGTAATGCGTTTTACCCTTGTAGGCATCTAGCTCTAAACCATATTTGACGGCAGTATTTTCTGCATTATCCAAAATAATTTGTTCATTAGGATGCATGAAAGGTTCAAGTTTGTATTGGTCAAATACCCATTGTAAACCAAAAACATGATCGATATGTGCATGCGTCAAAATCAATTGTACTGGCGTTAATCCTTCCTTTTCCAAAAAGGATTTCAATTTTGTTTTTTCCTCTTCGAAATACATTCCGGGGTCTATAATGATTGCTTCCTTGTTTTCGTTTGCCAAAACATAAGTGTTCTCCTGAAAAGGTCCGAATGTGAAAGAAAATAATTTTAGCATGGCATTATTTTTTTTGAGATGAGATAAGTTCTACTTCTCCAAAGCTAAAGGATTCTTCGTTTTCCCCTTCCAATACGTGAAGTCTACCGGCCGCATCTACATGGTCGATTTCGCACTCCAATATGTTTCCGGTTTTTCTCTTGTAGGAAACGATTTTCCCTTTTTGGAAAAGATAATGATTGTATTCCAATAATTGGGCCTCCGAGCCGTACTGTAACATTTGTTGCCAACGATATTCCAGTTTTTCACAGAGCAATTGTGCTAACTCCCTTGTATCCATTTTGACGCCTGTCTCTTGAAACAATGATGTTGCTTTTTTGGATAAAACAAAGTCGTCAAAGGATGATTGGTTGACATTAATCCCAATACCCACCACTGTCCACTGCCATATTTGACCTTTGATGACACTTTCCGTTAAAATACCTACTGCCTTTTTGTCATTGAAATAAATATCGTTGGGCCATTTAATTTTTAGGTTTTCCTTACCAAATGGTCGTAACAAATCATACACAGATAACGCAGCAAGAACAATAATAGAGAATTGTTGTGTAAGAGAAAACGCGGAAGTATCCAAAAGTACGGAAAGTGCAAGGTTTTCGCCTGGTTTACTAGACCAAGAATGTCCACGCTGACCGCGTCCAGAGGTCTGATTATTGGTATACCAAGCTAAGCCATGGAAGGCGTCGTTGTCCTTAGCAGCAGCCATGGCATAGTTGTTGGTACTGTCTGCTTCTCTAAGTTCTATAAAAGATTGTCCAATTGTATGGGATGTAGGCAAAAGAATCACTATTTTTGAAGCGAATATAGGCATATTGGAGGTTTGCTCCTTAGTAGGATGGAAGGGAATTATTTTTTAAACAGTATAAATTATCATATTTATTGGCAACAGCATTGGTTAAAAGTGAAAAAGAAAAGGTGGCAAAAACCTCAGCTGCCAAGAAACTAACAAAAAGCTCAAAATTGTACAAGACAATTTTGAAGGCAATAGAGGATAAAAAAGGAGAAAACGTGATATCGCTTGATCTTCGGAAGATTGATGCTGCATCTGCGGATTTTTTCATTGTATGCGAGGCCGTTAGCGCTCCTCAGATTAGAGCAATATTTCAAAACATAGAAACAGAGGTTCAAAAAGAATGCGATGAAAGCCCTTACCACCATGAAGGATTGGAAAATCTAGAATGGGTAATCATTGATTACGTCAATATAGTCATTCACATCATGCAACCAGAAATAAGGAAATACTACAGACTGGAAGAAATGTGGAGTGACGGAGTTGCAGATATTTTGTAAAGGCTCGTTTTTTGATAAAAGAAAAAAGACATTCATCGGAGAAATGTCGTTTAATCACTTAAAGAAGTATTTAGAAGATACATAAAAAACTGTATGGCACAAGATGATAAAAAACTGATTCCTAATTTTCGAGGAAACAATGGATCAGATAACAAGCCCAACAACAAATCGCCTAAACTCAATATCTATTGGATATATGTATTGATCGGAATTGTGATTATTGCTTACAGTTTGTTTGCCACAAAGCAGCCAGACATGTCCACAATTTCTGTACAGGAATTTAAAGATTATGTAGCCGCTGGAGACGTCAAAGAAATCAGAGAACTTAGCGATAAGAAAGAAGTACAGGTATATATCAAAAATGATAGTCTTAAGAAACCTGTTTTTCAGAACAATCCTAGGTTAAGAAATATCAGAAGCACAGATGCGCCTTTGTTTACATTTCAGGTGACGGACTGGACAAGTTTTAGAAATGATTTGCAGGATTTGTACAAACAGAAAAACATCCCGGAAATTCCAGAGAAAGTAGAAAGTGATTCTTCTTGGATGAACAATCCTTTTGTTAGCACCATTATCATGGTGGCTCTTTTTGGATTGTTGTGGTACATTTTGATGCGAAAAGTAAGCGGTGGAGGTTCTGGTGGTCCTGGTGGAGGTATTTTTAGTATTGGAAAATCCAAAGCCCAATTATTTGAAAAAGGGACAAAAGTCAATATAACTTTCAAGGATGTAGCTGGTCTTGATGAAGCAAAAGTGGAAGTGATGGAAATTGTTGATTTCCTCAAAAATCCGAAGAAGTACACCGCTCTTGGAGGTAAAATACCAAAAGGTGCTCTATTGGTCGGATCCCCTGGAACAGGTAAAACCTTATTGGCGAAAGCGATGGCTGGAGAAGCACAAGTTCCTTTTTTCAGCATGAGCGGTTCTGATTTCGTAGAAATGTTTGTCGGGGTTGGAGCAAGTCGTGTTAGAGATTTGTTCAAACAAGCACGTGAAAAAGCACCTTGCGTTATTTTCATAGATGAAATCGATGCGATTGGTCGTGCACGTGGTCGTAATGCGATGATGAGCAACGATGAACGTGAAAATACATTGAACCAATTGTTGGTTGAGATGGATGGTTTTGGAGGCGATAGCGGCATCATCATCCTAGCTGCTACCAACCGTCCAGATGTATTGGATGCTGCGTTGCTACGTCCAGGACGTTTTGATAGACAAATTGAGATTGATATTCCTGATTTGAAAGGAAGAGAAGATATTTTCAAAGTCCACTTGAAACCAATCAAGGTTTCTCAGGAATTGGATATTTACAAACTTGCCGAACAGACTCCTGGTTTTGCAGGTGCTGATATCGCCAATGTTTGTAATGAAGCGGCACTTATCGCGGCTCGTGGCAACAAGACAGGTGTTGATATGCAAGACTTTCAAGATGCGATCGACCGTGTAATTGGTGGTTTGGAAAAGAAAAACAAAATCATATCTCAGGATGAGAAAAAGATCATAGCTTACCATGAAGCGGGACATGCAATCTGTGGATGGTTTTTGGAAAATGCATATCCTTTACTTAAGGTGACAATCGTTCCTCGCGGAAGCGCTGCATTGGGATATGCTCAATACACGCCTAAAGAGCAGTATTTGTACAATACGGACCAATTGTTGGACCAGATGTGTATGACGTTGGGTGGTCGTGCGGCGGAACAGATTTTCTTTGGAAAAATTTCGACGGGAGCTTCCAATGACCTGGAACGAATTACCAAAAAGGCTTACTCCATGGTTACCGTGTATGGTATGAACGAAAAAGTGGGTAATGTCAATTTCTATGATCCGCAAAGTGATGGCCAGTTTACCAAGCCATATAGCGAAGAAACCGGAAAATTGATAGACGAAGAGGTAAGAACAATTATCTCCGATGCTTACAACAGAACCTTGGCATTGCTGACAGAGCATAAGGAAGATGTCGAAAAGTTAGCCAAAGAGTTATTGGTAAAAGAAGTTCTATTCAAGTCTGATGTTGAAGCTTTGATCGGAAAAAGACCTTTTGAAGAAAAGAAAACTGCAGAGATCGAAGTAGTAGAGGACGACAAACATTCTCAAGAAGGTGGATTGAGTGAGGGGGTTCCTCCATTCGATCCGGGTATAGATCCTCTAGCTAACGTAGAAGCGTAAGACGAATAGTTTAAATATTAGTAACAGGTATTGGAATCCGATTTCAGTACCTGTTTTGATTAATAGTCAAAAAGGAAACTTGTATTCATGATTATTCCAGAAGGAAAGAAAATATATTTTTTGTCTGATTTTCATCTAGGCGCACCTGATTGGGAAAAAAGTCTTGTCCGTGAAAAAAAGATTGTTGCATTTCTACGTCAAGCGAGGGAAGATGCGGCGATGATTATTTTAGTAGGAGATATGTTTGATTTCTGGTTTGAGTATAAAGATGTTGTTCCCAAAGGATTTGTTCGTATATTAGGAATGTTGGCAGAGATTACCGATGCCGGAATTCCTATCCATTTTTTTATTGGAAATCATGATATGTGGATGCGGGGTTATTTTGAAAAAGAGCTCAACATTCCTGTTTTTGATAAGCCTAAGATTTATGAATGGAATGGTAAGAAATTTTATATTGGACATGGAGATGGCTTGGGGCCGGGAGATCATGGTTATAAATTTTTAAAGAAAATTTTTAGAAACAAAATCTGCCAATCCCTTTTCGGAACACTGCATCCTTGGCTAGGTATTGGTATTGCCAATTATTTCAGTAGGAAAAGTCGAGCAAAAACGGGCAATGATGATGCGGTTTGGTTAGGTGATGATAAAGAATGGCTTGTCATTTATTCGAATGAGGTTTTGGATTCGGAATATTATGATTATTTTGTTTTTGGTCACCGTCATTTTCCTATTGATTTAGTGTTGAAAAACGGCAAAAGTCACTATGTCAATTTGGGTGATTGGATTACCAATTTCACCTATGCGACTTTTGATGGTCAAGCATTGCAACTGAAAAAATTTTCAGGAAATCTTTCGACTGATA
>QFOI01000162.1 GCA_003241175.1 Pseudopedobacter saltans | reverse complement strand
AAAAAAAAGAAGACCATTCCTCAAATGGAGAAAGAAATAGCAGCGACGAAGAAAAAAATGGAAAAAGCAGCAAAAGATATGGACTTTATGGAGGCTGCGAGATTAAGAGATGCGATGTTCATATTGCAAAAAGAATTGGACGGAATGAGGTAATAAATAAAATCAAATTGTTAGGTAATGTTTTTTTAGTATAAAATGTTACTTTTGCCGAAAATTTAAACAGGTAAGTATGTTTTGGACCTTAGAATTAGCAAGCTATTTGGAAGATGCACCTTGGCCTGCAAGCAAAGACGAATTGATTGATTTCGCGATTCGTTCTGGTGCACCCATCGAAGTGGTAGAAAATCTTCAAGAGCTAGAGGATGAAGGAGAAATCTACGAAAGTATCGAAGACATCTGGCCAGACTATCCAAGTCAGGAAGACTTTCTCTTCAACGAAGACGAATATTAGTTTCCATCAAAATGGATCTTGTCAGATAAATCTTATGTAAAGAGCAGCGTTTTAAGCTGCTCTTTTTTTGTGAAATGATGATGTAATTGCTTTTTTGACAATTAAAATGTATTAATGCAATCGTTTGCATTTAAAAAACATCAAACATTTTATAATCTTTTTTGAAAAATCGTTTATATTCGAACTGCGAATTGATGAATGGTTTACTAACAAATGAAAACTCAAGCTAAGCTTTGAAACTCAATGAATTCATTCAGGATTATGCAAAGGAAAAATTTCATTGTACTACTCTATCGTTTTTTAAGAACACTAAATGAATCTTTTTCCGCGACAATTTAGTATAAATCACAATCTTCAAAGGGTATGTCTATTGATATTATGAGTTTAAGAGGAGGAGACAGAGACACTTTTGACAAGTTGTTCTACTCTTATTATCCATCCGTCCGAAACTATGTGTTAGGAAGGGTTGGCAACGATTATTTTGCAGAAGAGGTGGCGCAGCTGACCTTTATACGTATATGGGAAAAGCGATCTTATCTTACAGACGAGCTAGACATAAATGTCCAAGTTTTTCGTATAGCCAAAACGGTGCTGATTGACCAGCTTAGGAGCAAGTGTCGTAAGAAAAATGACCTTAACTTTATCATCTCGCAGAATCCACAAAAAGATGTTGAAGATCAATTGTTTTACAATATAAGTTACAAAGACACTTTCGGAAGACTGAACAAAATACTGGATACGCTGCCTCCTGTGCGAAAGCGCGTATTTGAGTTGAGTAAAATCAAAGGATTTTCTCACAAAGAGATTTCCGGGATTCTTAACATTAGTACCAAAACGGTTGAATGCCACATATCAAAAGCTTTAAAGCAAATCAAGCCACTCTGGAGTTCCCTTAATGTAATCGCAGCAGTTATCGTACTTTTGCAAAAATGATTGAAGAAGCTTTATACAACAAATTTGATGATGCTTTAATCTATCGATTTTTCTCTGGGACCTGTTCTGAAGAGGAAAGGGAATTGCTTTTGAACTATCTTGAAAAATACCCAAACGTACTAGACGAATACTTTGACAATGGATTCGAAGAAAATACAGTCCAAGAAAAGGATGTGCCAATAGGCCATCTGGACATCCTTTCAGAGATACATGACAGAATTGATTCTAAAAGGAGAAAGCGAAAATTGCTTTTGACGAGTGCAGGGATTTTGTCTCTAATAGGACTACTTTTTATGGGGTTTCAATTATTTTATCAACCTGACGAGAAAAACTATATTGTCCAATCAGACCAGCCCATCATAGAAATCAGACAAACCAATACAACCAAGGAAACTAAGGAGCTTATATTGCCAGACAAGTCAATTGCAGTACTATATCCAGGCAGTACCATACAGTATCGGAAAGAATTCAAGGGCGCTCAACGCAATATTCAATTGGATGGCGAAGCCGACTTTCAAGTGGAAAAAGATAGTACAAAACCGTTCGTTGTTATCGCAAATCATATTGCAACAAAGGCGTTGGGTACCCGTTTTAAAGTCAAAATAAACCTCAAAGATGTCTTGGTTAAACTTTTTGAAGGAAAGGTAGTCGTATGGCGTAATGACCAAAAAGATGGGAAAAAATATTTTATTTATCCCAACTACCAGTTGAAATATTTTTTTAAAGACAACAGTTTCCTGACTTCTAGATTTAAGAAAAATATTACCGTGAGTGATAACATTGTCAAAAGTAATCCTATTAAAAAAGCCGCACCTGAGCCTACCATTGCGTTCAAAAATATTCCATTACAGTCTGTATTGGAACAACTAGCAACACTTTACCATATTCAAATTGAATATTCGGCTCCTGAGATTTCTGATATCTATATAATTGGAGATTTGCCGGGAGAGCAGTCCGCGGAACTACTATTAAGAAACATTGCAAGAATGAACGGTCTACAGTTCGTTAAAAAATCAGAAACTACATTTTCTCTTTATCGTTAAAAAAACTTTAAAACGAGTAAGGGATGTTTATTTAATAAAACGTATTTAGTTAAAATAAACATCATTCAATAAAACTAATCGCTTACAATGCAAAAATTGAAGAAGAATTATTTTCTGTGTTTGCTGGCTATTATTGTGTTCCCGTTATGCAGCCTTGCACAGAATGCGACTGTCAACGGAGTTGTGACAAGTACTGAAGATGAGCCGCTGGAGAATGTGATAGTTGTTGTACATAGTACAGCCGGGGTGACAAAGGAACATCTCCGTACTACAACCGACAGTAGCGGAGGATTCCAGTTTAAGGACTTACAATTGGATGGTAAGTATAGTTTTGTTTTCAGTCGAGTTGGTTACAAGGAGCAGACTATTACTGGATATGAAATCAATCCTAATGGTAATACGACTTTGTTTGTGAAACTAAAAAGAGACTCTTCTAGCCTTGAGGATGTCGTAATTACTGGTTTTCAGAAAATAGATAAGAATAGGTTTACAGGATCTGTAAGCACAGTGGATAAAGAGATCATTAACCGCTCCGGGTATATGGATGTTTCCAAGATGCTACAAGGTGCCGCTGCGGGTGTAAGTGTATCTAGTCCATCCGGCACATTTGGTTCGACGCCGAAAATTCGTATACATGGTAATAGTTCCATTAGTGCAAACCAAGAGCCATTATATGTATTGAATGGTGTTCCGATCAGTTCACCAGCTAATGTTTCTGTAAGCCAATTGTATTCTGGAGATCCGGCTAGTTTGCTTAGTTCTGTTATTGCGGGTCTTAATGCTAATGACATTGAAGATATTTCCATATTGAAAGACGGTTCTGCTACTGCATTATATGGAACACGTGCGGCAAATGGTATTATTTCGATTACGACAAAAAAAGGAACTAAAGGTACCATGTCTGTTAACTTGAGTTCTTCTTTTAGTATTGGTCTGAAACCCAATATTAAGAAGTTTAATGTTATGAACTCGCAACAGCAAATGGCCTTGTCAAAAGAATTGTTTGATTATGGTTATCTGTCTATAACGAACTACCCGTCTTCAACAGGAGCTTTTACTGATGCCTATTCTAGATATGGACAAAATCTGATTGGTAAAGATGAGTTTAACAGAGAAGTGAACAATGCTAGTATGGCCAATACAGATTGGTTCGATGTGTTGTTTAGAAATAATTTGATACAAGAGCATTCTCTTTCAGTAGCAGGTGGAAGTGACAAAGCAACGTACTACCTTTCTGGAAGCTATGCCTATGACAATGGAGCATCCATTGGATATGGCGTAAAACGTTCCACCGTGGATTTAAGATCAATAATAAATCTTACAAAGCGTCTTACGTTGGATGTTGACCTTACTGCTAATTTTAGAGACCAGAATACACCCGGTGCGTTTACTTCCTCTACGAGTTATGGCGATGTAAATAGAGCGTTTGAGCTGAATCCATCTATTTATGCCAGTACTACAAGTAGAGCAATGACACCTTACAATGAAGATGGTTCGTACAAATATTACAAGAGAAACTATGCACCATTTAATATTCTGGATGAGTTGAAAGAAAATTTTACCAAACAAAACACACATACGGTCGGTGTTACAGTACGTCCAACTTACAAGATCACTGATGAACTGACATTAGAGGTACTACTATCTTCAAGAACCGATGTTACCAGAAGAAATCGTATATTGACAGAATATTCTAATGTGGCTGGTGCTTATAGAGCCGATTACCCGGATCCTGTAAGAAATTCGAATCCATATTTATATACAGATCCCACAGATCCTTATGCTATCCCACAATCGATTCTCCCACAAGGCGGTATTAAAGACGTAAACACATCTGATGGAACTGAACTATACGGGAGAGCTACACTAAACTATAACAAGAGGTTTAATGACTTACATAGAATAACTTTATTTGGTGGTACGGAAGTTAGGTCTAGTAATTATAATTCCAACTATACAAGAGCATGGGGATATCAATACTATGGAGGAAAAATAATATCTCCAAGTCCTTTGGCCATGCAATACATTACGCAAAATGATATAAGGTATTATAGTGAAAATGAAGTAAGAAATAGAGCTATTGGTATTTTTGTGAATGGACAGTACACATTTAAAAATAGATACAATCTTGATCTAACGGCCAGATCTGATGGTAGTAATGTTTTTGGTTCGCGTAATAGATCTCGCTTTTTGCCAAATTATAATATTGGTTTGTCATGGAATGTCGATAGAGAAGAGTTCTTTGCCAACTTAAATTTGGAAAAGGTAATTGATCGATTGACTTTTAGAGGTAGTTACGCTTTGAGAGGAAATGCATATCAGAATTCTCCTACGTTGAATGGGCAGTTCTATAATGATATAAAACTTGATAATGAATATAGCCAATTGGGTATAGACATTACCTCTCCAGAATTGTACAATCTGTCTTGGGAAAAAGACTATGTGACCAATATCGGGATGGACCTTGCTTTCCTAGGTAGATTTTCCCTTGTTGCAGAGTATTATTCCAGAAAAAATAAGGATCTTATAGCATCGAGCCCGATGCCTTTTGAGGAGGGTTTTAGGAATAAAGTAATAAACTGGGCATCCATGTCTAACAAAGGCGTGGATTTAACTTTCAATGTTAGTAACTGGTTTAATTCTGGGAAGTTTCGCTGGGGTACAAGTATCATATACGGATACGTAAAAAATAGAATGATAGGAGGAGTGTCGCAATCTCCACTTTTGGCCAATGTTACCAATCCAAATGGTTTTGGAAAGATAGGTAAGCCTCTTTATGGGTTGTATGCTTACAATTTTGCTGGACTGGATGCTTTTGGTCAGCCGACATTTGCTATTGGCAATACTGGTAGAACCGATAACAGTATTTTATACTCGGATACTAATGACTCGTTAGTGTCTTATATGGGGCCTAGAGAGCCCACTACTACAGGTTCTTTCTCTAACACATTTGGGTTTGGTCCATTTGAGGCACGTATATTTTTTACCTATAGTTATGGAAACAAAGTATTTAGAAGCCCAATAGTAAAAAGAACTTATGCCGATAACTTGGCAGTTTCTGAAGATCTTGATGCTAGATGGAGAACTTCTGGAGATGAAGCTATTACCAATATTCCAGGCCTGGTATCTAGTATACAAGCCGCATATTTATCTACTGCAGGTATACAAAATGAATTTGCCTATAATCGAAGTACCGCAATGGTGACAAAAGGGGATGTTTTAAGGTTGAGTGAAATTATGCTTTCCTATGACGTTAACCGTAAATTGCTGAATAGGACCAAGTTCATCAAGAGTATGCGTATTATGGGGTCTGCCAACAATATATATTACTGGGCGAGTAAACGTCTTAGAGGCGTGGATCCAGAAACTTTATTGACTGGGGTTGCTCTTCCTAATACAAGAAGCTATTCCATCAGACTTGTGGTTCAATTCTAAAACTATAAAAACGCGAAAAATGAAATTGAAATATTCTATACTGGCATGTGGATTGATTTTATTCTCCAGCTGCAAGAAGTTTTTGGATACAGACTATAATAATCGGATAAGGCCAACTACAACAGAACAATTTGCTCAGGTACTAGTCGATGGCTATCCCCTTAGGCACGACATATTTACAGACATAATGACAGACGATTATCAATATTATGCACGATTTGTCCAGGCTATTAACAATGATCGTTTTCTTCCATTGTATCTATATTCCGATGAGTATGTTCTAAATGCCGTAACTGGTCCCGAAGCTGCATACGCTGAATTTTATGCTAAAATATATACTGCCAATGTTGTTATAGAAGGCGTAATGGCTTCAGATAGGGGAACGCAGGAATACAAGAGCGCTGTGATGGGAGAAGCGTTGCTGTTGAGAGCCTATTGTCATTTTATACTGGTCAACCTATTTGGAAAACATTATGATCCTGCTACAGCTAGCACGGATCTTGGGGTTTCTATTGTAACAGAGGTTAGCAAAGAGGATCGGTTGCAGCCCCAGAGAAGTAGTGTACAGGCTGTATATGATCAAATTGAAAAGGATGTTCGTGAAGGGATTGCTGACTTAGAAAACGGAGGGTCATATGTTTCAACAAATCCATATCATTTTTCAAAACCTAGTGCTTATGCATTTATGGAAAGAGTGCAACTATACAAGGGACAATGGGATAGTGCTGTTGTCTATGCTGATAAAGTTATAGCGGAGAAAGGCCGTATAGTTCGTAACCTCACTTCTGATTTAGCATTAATTAGATCTGCGTCTATAGAGTATTATGCTACGATGTTCATGGATCCTGGGACACACCCAAGTATTTTATTGACCTGCTATGGAACATCTATGAGTTATGTGACTGCGACTGGATATTATTCGGGCGGTTTTTACGTATCGGATGTCACCAGAGCATTATATAAAAATAGTGGAGTGATTGATAGACGTGATAGTATATTACAATCTGTAGGTAGTGTTGTCGACAATCAAGTGATTTGTACCAAATATGCAACCCAGCCCAACAATCCGGGTAACAATGTTGTAAGATCTTCTTATTTTACAATGGAAGAAGTATTGTTAAATAGAGCAGAAGCTATATTGAGAGGAAGTGGTACTCTTGCTTCGGCAGTTTTGGATCTCAATGCATTGCGAAGCACAAGATATGTACCTTATACGCCATTGACAACAGCATTATCCCGAGACAGCTTGTTGAGTATAACATTGTCCGAACGTAGAAAGGAGTTTTTAAATGAGGGTTTACGATGGTATGACGTAAAGAGACTTAAGCTATCTGTTTCCCATGCTTTGGGAAGATATTTAGATCCTGTAGCAGTTCTTGAAGCTAATGATCTAAGAAAGCAGTTGCAGATACCGGTAAATGAACGATTAGGAAACCCTAACATTCAATTGAATCCTAGGTAAATGATAATTATAATAAAAGTATTCTAAAATTTGCAAATATGAAGATGTACTTTCGCAAGATTACCCTACTTATTCTTTCTGCAACAATGGTTTTTTGGCTAAGTTGTAGCAAAGATGATACTCTAAAACAAGAGGAATTTATAGATTATTTGGCTGTGGCCAATGATGGAGTCAAACAAGGTCTTGACTCTCTAATAGATACTATATCTAAGGACTATGGTGTACAAGTTTATTATAAGTTTACACCCAGATTTGTTACGCCAAATAATTTTTATACGCCAACTAGCTATGATAATGCATTTAACTACGCATCTA
>QFOI01000161.1 GCA_003241175.1 Pseudopedobacter saltans | reverse complement strand
GTAAGTCGTGTTCTGTATTGTAATGAATTGAATTTTAGACGTATGCTAAATAAAATTATTCAGTTTTCTCTTCGGAATAAACTGATCGTTATTTTATTGGTATTAGGCCTGATCGGTTATGGCAGTTACTCTGTGACGCAATTGCCCATCGATGCGGTGCCTGATATTACCAATAATCAAGTGATGGTGATAACTAGTTCACCTAGTCTGAGTGCGCCTGATGTAGAACGGTTTCTTACTGTTCCCATTGAGCAAGCCACTCGTAATGTTCCTGGAATAATTGAACAAAGGAGCTTTTCTCGTTTCGGATTAAGTATTGTGACTATCGTTTTTAATGAATCGACCGATGTGTATTGGGCGAGACAACAGATCTCTGAGCGATTGGCTCAAGTGCAACAAGAGATTCCGGCAGGGATGGGTACGCCGACGCTTGGTCCTGTTTCTACTGGTTTAGGGGAGATTTATCAATATGTAGTTCGTCCACTACCCGGATATGAACGCAAATATGATCTTGCAAAACTGCGCGAAATTCAAGATTGGATTGTTCGCCGACAATTGATGGGCACGCCCGGTGTGGCCGACGTGAGTAGTTTTGGAGGCAATTTGAAACAATATGAAGTTGCTATTAGTCCTGAAAAATTAAAGTCTTTTCACATCACAATTGAAGATGTATACAGCGCCTTGCAGGCAAATAATCAAAATGCAGGTGGCGCATATATTGAAAAAGGTCCGCAAACTTTATTTATTCGAAGTGATGGTTTAGTCTCTAATTTGGATGCGATTAAGAAAATTGTAGTTAAAAAATCTGGCAACACCCCTATTCTTATCAGAGATGTCGCCGAAGTGCAATATGGCCATGCCATCAAATATGGCGCAATGGTTTTTAACGGAGAGGGAGAGGTCTCTGGTGCTGTTGTTATGATGTTGAAAGGTGCGAATAGTAGCAAAGTTATCAAAGACATTAAAACCAAAGTCGCCGAAATCCAAAAGACTTTACCAAAAGGCGTGAAGATCGAAGCCTTTTTAGATCGGACAAAAATGGTAAATAATGCTATCGGTACTGTCGAACATAATTTGCTCGAAGGTGCCATTATAGTTGTCTTTGTATTGGTTTTGTTCTTGGGAAATTTACGTGCAGGTTTAATAGTTGCCTCTGTTATTCCCTTGTCGATGTTATTTGCCATTATCCTGATGAATCTTTTTGGGGTGAGTGGTAATTTGATGAGTTTGGGTGCTTTAGATTTTGGGATGATTGTGGATGGCGCAGTAATTATAGTTGAGGCTGTGATGCATCATATTCGCTACAGTAAAGGCTATCAAGATGGCATGAAACTTACTACTGCGCAAATGGATGGCGATGTAGAGCATGCTTCCGAAAGGATGATGCATAGCGCGGCATTTGGACAAATAATTATTTTAATAGTTTATTTGCCCATATTGAGTTTGCAGGGAATTGAAGGTAAAATGTTCCGTCCGATGGCGCAGACGGTTTCCTTTGCCGTGATTGGTGCATTTTTATTGTCCTTGACTTATATTCCCGTGATGACTTCTTTAGTTTTAAGTAAAAAAGTAAAACATAAGGATAGTCTTTCGGACAAATGGATGAACAAAATTACACAGTTGTATTTACCCCTATTAAAACGAACATTAAATCATTCAAAAGTTATAGTCAGTATTGCGTTTGTGTGTTTTGCGGGAGCTGTTTATTTGATGACAACATTAGGTGGTGAATTTATTCCCCAACTAGAAGAAGGTGATTTTGCGATTGATACACGACTTTTATCGGGAACTTCTCTGACGCATACGGTGGAAGTAACTCAAAAAACCGCCGGTATGCTCAAGGATAGTTTTCCAGAAATCCAGAAAGTAGTCGTTAAAATTGGCAGTGGCGAGATCCCAACAGACCCGATGCCTATGAATGCGGCGGATATGATGGTTATCTTAAAACCGAAGTCTCAATGGACTTCTGCACATTCATTTCCGGAATTGGCAGATAAAATGTCCAAAGTTTTGTCCAATATTCCAGAGGTGGCAGTAGGTTTTAGTTATCCTGTACAGATGCGTTTTAATGAATTAATGACAGGTTCCAAGCAAGATGTAGTTTGCAAAATTTTTGGAGATGATTTGGATACGCTGTCTACCTATAATGATCGATTAATGCAACTTATTAAGTCGTTAAATGGTGCTAAAGATTTATATCAAGAAACGGTGACAGGAATTGGGCAATTAGTAGTACGATATAATCGAGATGCATTAGCAAGATATGGCGTAAGTATTTCGGAAGTGAATCAGACCTTACAAACGGCTTATGCTGGGGCGACTGCTGGATTTGTATTTGAAGGTGATAAACGTTTTGATTTGGTCCTTCGGATGAATGAGAAACAAAAAATGAATATCAATGAAATTCAAAATTTGCAAATTCCGCTTTCAGATGGTACACAGATTCCCATGAATCAATTAGCAACTATAAAAATTGATGATGGGCCGTATCAAATTCAACGAGAAGATGCGAGACGCCGTATCACTGCCGGGTTTAATGTCCGTGGTCGTGATATCGAAAGTATTGTAAAAGAATTACAAGAAAAAGTACAACAAAAATTGAAATTACCCACTGGTTATTACATCACTTTTGGTGGACAATATGAAAATCTCCAACACGCTACAGCGCGTTTGCAGATTGCTGTTCCAGTGGCATTACTATTGATTTATTTGATTTTATTTTTTGCATTTCAACAACTAAGATATTGCACATTGATCTTTTCAGCCATTCCATTGTCTATTATTGGCGGCGTTGTTGCGCTTTGGTTACGAGGTTTGCCTTTTAGTATTTCCGCAGGCGTTGGCTTTATCGCACTCTTTGGGGTAGCAGTTTTAAATGGGATCGTTTTAATTACAGAAATGAATCGAATCCATAGTACGGAAAAGGATTTATTCAAAGTGATTATTCAGGCGACTACAACAAGGTTAAGACCAGTATTGATGACAGCAGCTGTTGCATCTTTAGGATTTTTACCGATGGCAGTGAGTAATGGAGCCGGAGCTGAAGTACAAAGGCCTTTGGCAACTGTAGTTATTGGAGGTTTGATTACTGCTACAATATTGACGCTCTTAGTTTTGCCTTGTTTGTATTTATTAATTGAAACTAGAAAAGCAAAAAAAGATACTATGAAATTATCCACTATAATCCCTATATTATTAATAGGAAGTCTTGTGCTTTTGGGAAATAGTAAGGTTAGTGCACAGCGCAGTTTGACATTACAAGAAGCATTGAGTATTGCAAAAGAAAATAATTTGCAAATATCCGCAAGTAAATTAAATGAAAAATATAATCAAGCATTAACAGGCACTGCGGCAATGCTGCCTAATACTCAGATTGCAGGTGACTTTGGTCAAGTAAATAGTTGGGCTTTTGATAATAAATTTTCCATTGCACAGAGTTTTTCGCTTCCATCCGTATATAAAAAGCAAAAGCAAGTGTTGTTAGACCAATGGAATACGAGTCAAATACAAACTAAAATCCAACAAGCTACTATAGCACAATGGGTGAGGACTGCGTATTTGCAAATTGAGTATTCTGTGGCAAAGCAAAAATTATTACAACAGTTGGATTCTATTTATAGTCAGATTTCTAAAGTGGCACAATTGCGTCATCAAGAAGGAGAATCCACCATATTAGAAAAAACGACGCTGGATAATGAAGCACACCAATTGCAACTACAATCCCAATTGATTTTGCAAGATCAAAAATCAGCACAAGCGCAATTAGCGGCTTTGTTAAATATGGAGAATTTGCCTATAGTTGTGGACACTTTAAGTGATGCTCGTTTGATATTTGATACAACAATGGCGTCTAATCATCCATTATTGGCATACTATAAAAGTTTGGAAAAAATGGCCAATGATCAAATTGTTGCGGAAAAGTCTAAACTTACACCTGACATAACATTAGGGTACAATAATCAATCTTTTGTTGGCTGGCAAGCAGATCGAGCACAGGTCGATCATTATTATGGTGCAGGTCGGCGATTTAATTCTGGGCAAATTGGCTTGGGTATTCCATTGTTCAATAAAGCGCAAAAAAATAAAATAAAAGCAGCTAAAATGGGTGCTGACCTTGTCGTCGCTAATTCTGAAGCGGCACAGCAAAATCTTAAAATGGAAATGCAAAAAATCTATTATCAGTACCAAAAAGATATGCAATCTGTAGATTACTATAAAAATTTTGGAAAAAAGCAAGCGGATATAATTACGCAAAATGCGGTTTTGCAATATAAAAATGGAGAAATAAATTATCTGGATTGGTTACAACTGATGCGTAATTCTATTTCTATTTATAGTAGTTATATCGATCAATTAAATGCATTCCAACTAGATCAAATCCAACTACAATATTTTCTTTCTCAAAACGAAAATTAGTATGAAAAATATTTTAATTTATATCGTATTTGCAAGTTGTTTTATTTCTTGTAAATCAAATAGTAACACAGATAATGTGGAAAAAAAGCCTTCAGATCCCAATGTTGTTGTCTTCAACGATACGCAGTTAAAAAATGAAGGCGTAACGATAGGATATCCGACTATGCGAAATATTTCATCCCAAATTCAAGTAAGTGGGACGGTAGATGTGCCTCCTACTAATTTAGTTTCGGTAAGTTTCCCGTTTGGTGGTTATGTAAAATCAATTCATTTATTGCCAGGTATGAAAGTTCAAAAAGGGGAAAAAATCGCCACTCTAGAAGATCAATCATACGTACAAGTACAGCAAGATTACTTGACTGCAAAAGCGCAATTAAATTATTTGCAAACAGATCTTGCTCGTCAAAAAAAATTAAGTCAAAATGATGCGGCTACTATAAAAAATTATCAATTAATACTTAGTCAGTATCAAGCACAAGAGGCCATTTTAAAAAGTTTGGAACAAAAACTACAGATTCTACATATTTCTCCGAAAAATTTACATGCTGGGAGTTTGACTGTGGATATCCCTGTGTATGCGCCGATCTCTGGTTTTGTATCTCAAGTAAATGTCAATTTGGGACAATATGTCAATCCTTCAGATATATTGTTTAGTTTGATTAATCCTTCAGACTTACATGCAGCTATGGCTGTATTTGAAAAGGATTTGCCTTTATTTAAACCAGGAATGACGGGCGTTGTTTATCTCAATGATGACACCACTAAACTATATCCTGTGGAAGTAATTTTGGTAGCTAAAGATGTAGATAGTATTGGAAAAGCATTGGTACATTGTCATTTTGAAAAAGAGCTCCCTCATATGGCTCCAGGTATGTTTTTGAATGGAAGATTTGCGATAGGTGGTGGCACTTCCGTTTCTGTACCTGATGATGCAGTAGTCAGATATTTTGGAAAGGACTATATTTTTACTACAGACGATGGTCATAAATTCTATATGCAGGAAGTACAAACTGGCAATTCGGAAAATGGTTATACGGCATTACTCCCTAATAAAAATATAGATTATTTACATACAAAAATTGCTATTAATGGCGCTTATAGTCTAATCGGAGCATTAAAAAATCCAATGGAAGATGATGATTAATTTTTTTTCATACACTATTATACAATAGCTAAATGAAACACTAAACATTCTTTTCCTAAACAAAACAAGCGCAATTGGAATTCAATTGCGCTTGTTTACATATCAGATCTTAACCAACTAACTATTCAAAATCTTCGATGCTTCTTTTGCAAAATACGTAGAGATCAAATCCGCTCCGGCACGTTTGATACACATCAAGCTTTCCATCATGCTCGCTTCGCTATCTAACCAACCATTTTGCGCAGCAGCTTTAATCATCGCATATTCACCACTCACTTGATAAGCGCAAACAGGCACCAACACATTGTCGCGAACCTCACGCAAAATATCCAAATAAGCCATCGCGGGTTTTACCATAACCATATCCGCACCTTCTTCAATATCATCCAAAGTTTCCTTCAAAGCTTCTCTCCTATTGGCAGGATCCATTTGATAGGTCTTTTTGTCTTTGGGGATATCTTGATTGTCAACTGGAGCACTGTCCAACGCATCACGGAAAGGACCATAAAAGCAGGAAGCATATTTTGCGGCATAACTCATGATACCGACATTATTGTATCCATTTTCTTCAAATGCCTCACGGAAAGCAGAAACACGACCATCCATCATATCACTCGGTGCTACATAGTCTACACCCGCTTCCGCATGACTCAAACTCATTTTTGTCAACGCATCAACGGTTAGATCATTGTCAATATGACCATTTTTGATGATACCGTCGTGACCGTATATTGAATAAGGATCCAATGCCACGTCACTCATGATAATCATTTCAGGAACGGCATTTTTGATTTCCTTAATGGCTCTTTGCATCAAACCATTTGGATTCCAAGATTCTGTTCCGATATTGTCTTTTAAACTATCATCACATTTTACATAAGGATTGATTGCTCTTATGCCTAGACTATACAACTCTTTTACTTCCTTTACCAAAAGATCCAATGAATAGCGGTAATACCCCGACATGGAAGGAATTTCATATTTTTCATCCTTTCGTTCTACAACGAATACTGGCGCCATAAAATCCGCCGGCGTCAATGTTGTTTCTCTTACAATCTGTCTAATCGAATTGGTTCTTCTTAATGTCCTGTTTCTTCTTTGTAAATACACGATAGCAATATTTATGATTTATGAATGAAGAATTATGAAAGAAATTTTCATCATTCATGATTAATTATTCACTATTATTTTGTCCATTCTCTTGGATGCAAACAAACTTCTTCTACTTTCGCTTCTTCTGTACCTGATTCTGGATGATAGTCATACTCAAAACGCACTGTCGGAGGCAAACTCATCAATATGCTTTCTGTACGCCCATTGGTTTTCAAGCCGAAAATAGTTCCTCTGTCCCAAACTAAATTGAACTCCACATATCGACCACGTCTTATTTCTTGCCAATATTTGTTTGCAGGGGTAAATGGTAATCCTTTTCTTCTATTCACTATTGGAATATAGGATTGTAAAAGTGCATAGCCACAATCTTTTGCAAATTCCATCCAAAACGCTGTGTTTTGCTTTTCGCTTGGGCGACAATGATCGTAGAAAATACCACCAATACCACGATTTTCATTGTTGCGATGATGATTGGAAAAATATTCGTCACAATCTGCTTTCATTTTTGAGAAAAAGGAAGGATCGTATTGATCGCAAATATCTTTATAAGTTTGGTGAAACAACTGTGCATCTTCTTCAAACAAATAGTAAGGTGTCAAGTCCGTACCACCTCCAAACCAACGATCCGTGATCTCTCCATTCGCATCATACAATTCGAACATACGGTAATTGCAATGCGTTGTCGGTACAAACGGATTGGAGGGATGCAGAACCATACTCATCCCGCAGGCAAACCAGCTATCTCCATTCATATCCGGAATGGCTTTTCGCATCTGGTCGGTAACTTTTCCGTACACGGTAGAAACATTCACACCACCTTTTTCAAATACACCACCATCTTTGATAACTCTTGTACGTCCACCACCACCACCTGGACGTTCCCATTTTTCTTCAAAAAACTTCGCTTTACCATCCGCATCTTCCAAAGCTTGACAGATATCGTCTTGCATCTGATAGATAAAACTAATCCA
>QFOI01000160.1 GCA_003241175.1 Pseudopedobacter saltans | reverse complement strand
GATATCTTTTTGCCAATTTGTAGGTTGCAGGGAAAACGACACTCTAGGTGAAATTAAAAACTGTTTATTGAGAGTATTGTAATTGTAACGAATCCCTGGCTGGATGGCAAAAATCGTATTTTCACCAAATTGTATATTGTCTTGAATAAAACCTGTTGTCCTCGTCAGCGAAAAGTCAGAATTGTCATACATTTTGTCATTGAGCTCTAACGAACCTGCAATATTGGGAATAGAGTAACCTGCCGAATCCAGATAAGTCCATTGGTTGATCTTACTATTGATAGATTGCCTTTCCAACAACAAACCCCATTGCACAAAATGCTTGTCAAAACGCCAAGAACCCTTATGCTGGGCTGTCCACAAGTCTATTTTCAGATTGTTTCTCGAGTAGTTGATATTGGAACCGCTTCCTAATACTGTCGAAGATCCATCATTGTCACTGGCATCCAAACTATAAGTGGCAGCAATATCGCTATTCTGACTTTCACGGTCTCCATAATGTGAAAACAACCATTTCAACTGTACGTTTTTGTTGACTTGTTTGATGGCTGTAATGCCCACAAAATTGGTAACATATTTGTCTTTCTCACTTCCCATAAAATCAAAATTGGCATTGATATTTGCCGTATAAAAAGGAGAAAGGACGGAAGTGGTAAGTTGCAAATCCTGAGGATAAAAAGTAAATTTCGTACGGTTATAGTTACCCAATAATTCAAATCGCCAATTTTTGCCAGCATCATAAGTAAACAAACCTTGTATATCCGAAGAAGACGGAATATAGTTGCCGTTTGTTGCTTGGCTACTCGTTATATTGCGATTGGTTCTGTTACGTATTCCAAACAGATAAGAAAATTTCTTGTTTTTGGTAACACCTTCCAAATGAAGTCCTTGTTCTAACATTCCAATATAAGCTGAGCCACCCGTTGTATCTGGCTGTTTGTAGGTTACATCCAATACAGAACTCATCTTATCACCATATTTCGCCTGAAAACCGCCTAGTGAAAACTTGACGTTTTCTGCGAGGTCGGCATTAATAAAGCTCAAGCCTTCTGACTGCGCATTTTGAATAAGGAAAGGACGATAGATTTCAAAATCGTTGACATAAACCAGGTTTTCATCATAGTTGCCGCCACGCACATTGTATTGGGAAGTCAGTTCATTGTTGCTACCAACCAATGTTTTGATAAGGCCTTCCACACCGCCAATAGGAGAAGGGTTTATTTTCGCCTTTCCAGGATCAACACTAATCATTCCGACCTGTCCACGAGTTTTATTGTCCTGTACTTTTACATCTTTCAGTTTTTTGATCTCAGGTTCCAATACCACAACGATATGCCGATGTTGGTTTTTGTTTAATAGGTAACGTTTCTTTTCAGATTTGAAATTAAGAGCGGAGAACTGTACCGTAATCATACTCCCTGAAGGAATCTGCAGTTGAAAAAAGCCCGAATCGTTACTGACGGCCCCAGTTTCTCTACCACTACGCGCAATTGCGGCTCCAGCAATAGGCTTTTTATCCTTGTCCACAACTCGACCTTCTAGATAACCAACATTCTGTGCATGGGTAAAAAAAGAAATAGAAACAACCAAAAAGGTCGCTATCAACCGTAGGGAAATATGTAAACCGTTAGAAAATCTAAACAGTGTTTTTGACTGGGACAAACAGTTTGAATTTTTATATTCTTCTAAACGAAAAATAAAACGTTTTATTCTTTTATCGGTAAGATATGAGAAAGCCTTTCTTTTGGAAAGGCTCCATTTTTTTAAACCTCTCCCTACCCCTCCCCTCGAAGGGGGGAATAAGGGTGGGGTTCATTATTGTTACGCGAAAAACTTCAACATCTTATGTCACCATTAAAAAAGAAACTCTAATTTTTCTAAATACAACGAGTAAATATTTTCTTCAACTATTCTTTTTCGTCTTCCAAACTAAAATCTCGTAATGGTTTGGACATGAAAAACGTGGAAATAACGACCGACATTGTCAAGCATCCTCCCACGACAACAGCTCTCACCGTTCCCAACCAATGCGCCATCAGACCGCTTTCGAAATCGCCCAATTCATTGGACGAACTAATAAACATCGTATTGACAGCCGACACGCGACCACGCATATCATCAGGTGTATAAAGCTGCATGATGGTGCCACGTATGACAACACTAATCGCATCACACATCCCCGAAAACACCAACATGAAAAAGGACAACATGAAGTTCCTCGAAATTCCGAAAATGATAATCGAAAGCCCAAAACCAAATACAGCAATGAACAGTTTCTTACCCGGATATTTTTTTAAGGGGAAAAAAGCGAGAATGACTAACATAATCAACGCTCCGATACCGGGCGCACCACGCAGCAATCCAAATCCTCTTTCGTCTACATGCAAAATCTCTTTTTGGTAAACGGGTAGTAATGCAACTGCGCCTCCAAACAATACGGAAAACATGTCCAATGTCATCGCGCCCAACAATATTGGAGTTTTGAAAACGAATTTCAAACCGACGGAAAGACTTTGTAAAATTGGTTCTTTTTTGCTTTTGATGATGGGTTTCATCTTAATCAAAAAAGCTGGTAATAATAAGATCAACTCCATAATGACGACGGCAGCCATTCCTGCTTCCACACCTTTCCAAGCAATCATTACTCCGGCAAACAATGGCCCGAGCACAGAGCCAACTTGCCAAACCATACTACTCCAACTGACCGCATTGGGGTATTGTTCGCGTGGTACGATCAACCCAACCAACGAAAATAAAGTCGGACCTAAAAATGCGCGAATTACTCCACCCAAGAAAATAAAAATATAAATCAACGTCAATACGAAAGGCATCGACATGTGACTTTCTGTAGCTGGTAGCGTCAATACAAACAATCCCGCCCCTAAGAAAATATACCCAAACAAAACCTTCAACAGAAGGTTGCGCTTTTCACTAAGATCAACAAGATAACCCGCAAACAAAGAACAGCAAACTGCAGGAACAACCTCAGCCAAACCCACATATCCTAGTTTGAGTTTGTCATTGGTGATATTAAAAATCCAATAGTAGATAATCGTTGACTGCATGTTGAGACAAAAGATCAACAATGCACGCACACATAGAAAATAAAGAAATTCCTTGTTTTTGAGAACGGGGTTTTTAACCCAAAATTTACTGGTAGCCTGGGCTGGCGATGAATCATCCATACAACTTCGTTTCTTGATAAGTATTTGCGAAAATAAGTTTTTTATGGCAGCTCGATAAAATGACGGCCAATTGGATAATCCTTTTCCAATGCATCCAATATAGTTTGTACATGCGATTCTTTCCGGAGAAAGTCCGCATTGGAGGCATCTACGACCAGCGTTCGGATTTTGTCTTGACCGATATACGTCAAATAGGTTTCTTCAATGCTTTTTAGGTAGTCATCTGGGATGGACTGCTCGTAACTACGATTACGATTCTTTATGTTTTGCTGCAGTTTTGATACAGGAGCATGTAGATAAATCAATATATCCGGTTGTGCCAACTGTTGGTTGATAGTATAAAAAAGTCTTTGGTACAGTCGGTATTCATCCTCGTCCAAGGTGACTTTTGCAAACAAAAGACTTTTTATGAAAATATAATCCGAAACCGTCACCTGCTTAAAAAGCTCCACATTCTGTAGACCTTGCAGCTGTTTGAACCTTTCCGCCATGAAAAAAAGTTCCAACTGGAATCCGTATCGACTTGGATCAGCATAAAATTTTGGCAAAAAAGGATTGTCCGCAAAAGACTCCAATACTAATCTTGCATTGAGCCGTTCCGCTAATATGCTGGACAAGGTTGTTTTGCCAGCACCAATATTGCCTTCTACTGTTATAAGTCGATATTGCATCCTAATGTTCCTCGATTTTGTGTACTTCCAGAGGATCAGTACACTCTTCCAACAAGGTAGCTATTTTTTTATGTGTAAATGGATCTCGTGCGTCCGAAGCTATTTCTGCCAGAGGTTCTAATGCGAAACGTCTTTGAGCCATCAGTGGATGTGGTGATTTCAGGATATTGGTATTGAACAATTGATCTTCAATAAACAGAATATCAATATCAATGATCCTGGGTCCCATTTTTTCCAAACGTTTTCGTCCCATTATAGTTTCAATGTCCAATAGCATCTGCATCAGACGTTCGGGCAATATGCCCGTGTCCAAAATGATTGCTTGGTTGTAAAAATCCGGTTGATCTTCCAAACCCCAAGCGGCCGTTTCATATATAGACGATTGAGCAACAATGGTTCCACAGCGTTCTGCAATTTCATCGCAAGCGCGTTTAAGATTGGCCTTTCGGTCACCCATATTACCGCCTATCAATAAATATGCTCTATTCATATACTATTTTAAAAAAGGGCGCAAATATCGTTATTTTTGCCTTTTCAAACATAATAATTATCGTTTAATTCCATATAAATGAAAGGATTTTTCAAGATTTTCTTTGCTTCTCTAGCCGCACTTATCGTATTTACCGTATTGGCCTTCTTTTTACTTTTAGGTTTAGTTTCTTTAGTTTCCAGTTCTGACAAACCCGATCTGGGCAACAAAGGAATACTTGTATTGGACTTGAATACCTATTTTGACGAAACGGGAAAGGACAAATTCGTTTCTTCTCTTTTGGGAGGCATGCCGAGTGCAGACATGAGTAAAGATCCAAGTTTGTATGACGTTATTCGCATGTTGGAATATGCAGCCAAAGACTCCAGTATAAAAATGCTGTATATCAAAGCCAATGGAAATGCCAACTCTTATGCCCATAGCGAAGAGCTCAGAAGCGCGATAGAACAATTCAAGACCAGCAAAAAACCTGTGATTGCTTACGGTGATGTCATCACCCAAAAAAGTTATTTCGTGGCATCCGAGGCCAATAAAGTCTATTGCAATCCTGCGGGAGGCCTTGAGTGGAAAGGTATGGCGATAAGCCTAATGTTTTATAAAGGTTTGTTGGATAAACTAGAAATACAGCCAGAAATATTTTACGCTGGAAAATTCAAAAGCGCAACAGAACCATTTCGCGCTACGCAAATGACGGATGCCAACCGCCTTCAAACAACAATCTGGCTCAATGATCTCTATACACGTATGTTGGAAGTCGCATCCAAAGACCGCAACATCGATACCGCAACACTACGTAATCTTGCTAATTCAGGAGAGATACGCAGAACAGATGACGCCGTAAAAAACAAAATGATTGACTGTGCTAAATATGACGATGAAGTCAAAACAGAGATGGCTTCATTGCTCAAAGTTAATGATATCAAGGACCTCAACTTTATTCCTTTGTCCAAATACGCAGCAGCAACAGACTTCAAAGACATGAATGGAAAAGATAAAATAGCGGTTATCTATGCCAATGGAGACATTGTTGACGGACAGGGTACAGACGATAATATTGGAAGCGATCGTTTCCGCAATCTTATCCGTGATGCACGCACCAATAAGGATATTAAAGCAATTGTATTGCGAGTTAATTCTCCTGGAGGAAGTGCTCTTGCGAGCGAAATTATCTGGAGAGAAGTAAGCCTAGCCAAAAAAGTAAAACCAGTTGTCGTAAGTATGGGAACTTATGCTGCGTCAGGAGGTTACTATATCTCTAGTGATGCCAACTATATATTTGCAGACCAGAACACTTTAACAGGATCAATAGGTGTATTCTCCATGATGATCAACACTTCATCTTTCTTGAAAAACAAACTAGGCGTAACGTTTGACGGTGTCAAAACTGCGCAATATGCTGATCTTGGATATGGTACCCATCCCATGACTCAACAGGAAAAAAACCTTTTTCAATATGATGTGGATACCACTTATCATACATTCCTGACAAGAGTAGCAGAAGGACGTAAAAAAACAATTGCAGAAGTGGACAGTATTGCGCAAGGCCGTGTTTGGACCGGCAAAAGAGCGATTTCCGTTGGCTTAGTGGATGCCAATGGTACGCTAAAAGATGCTATTGCCTATGCAGCTAAGCTTGCCAAATCCAATAGCTATTATATCAAAGAGTATCCTGAAAACAAAAACTTTTTGGAAAAACTCATAAGCGACGATAACAAAAAAGATGTCCAGAGCAAATTGGTAAAAGATGCCATTGGTGATTGGCAGTATGACATCTACTCCAAAGTCAAATCCATAAGTACCATGTGCAATTCGGTACAGATGCGCATACCATTTGAAATGGAGATAAGATAAATTAAGCAGGTTTGTATTTCAAATCATTTATACTTTAACAAAATGAGACGTTCTTATACTTCGATCGTTAGCTTGTCTTTTTTACTATTCGTCTTTGTATCTGCTTTTAAAGCAAAGCCAGCACTAAGTATTGATGGGGTATGGAAAGTAACTGAAGTACAAACTATAAAACCTGATGGGACCATTACTGCAGTATTTCCACTAGAAAGCCAAATTATCTTTGCAAAAAATTATTATAGTTTTTGTTGGACAAGTCATCATTCTCCAAAACAATCATGGCAAATCCCAGATAGCATAAAACTGGCAAGATTTAATCAATCAATCGTAAATGCTGGTAGTTATGAATTAAAGGATTCAGTTCTGACAACTAAAGCAACTTTTGCAATGAGTCCGATGTTCACAAATGGAGTGGCCACATTTAAATGTTACTTTTCTCATGATACTCTTTTTTTAAATGGTATTAATGTCCTATCTGCTAACAATGTACCAAATCCAATATATGCCAATGGGTCACATTTTTTAACCAAATTGGTCAAAATTAAATAATAAGCTATCGAAACTACATAGCACATCATTCCTTACATCTCTATCAACTTACTCATTTTCAAATAGCCAATATGAAGTTCATCTTCTTGTATAGTTGAAGTAGGACGCAAAACAATACTGTATTGAGTTTTCATTTTTATAGGTAAAATATCTTCTATAGTATAAATATCATCCACGTCAATACCATATTTATCATCAATATGTGAAACTGCACCCTCAAAGCTGTTGTGTTTGAAAAATATAGTTTCTTTAGCCGTTTGTATCGCTTTTGACTTTTCGTCAGCGACGACAACCATTTTATAGTGATACTCTTCAAATTCATCAGGCTTGTATCCCCCTAAATTGAGAAAAAAAAGCTGTGAACCTTTTGAAATAATTGTTTTTGGAACAACGGATACACTGAAACCGTCGACACATGTCACTTCACGCCAACAATCAATATGCATTTTGTTCTTCATCTCAGGCCAAAAATTTTCAAAATCTGGAATTAAATTTTGAAGATTTTCTGCAATACCAAAAAAAATATCATGTTGTTCAGTATGACGACCTTCAGGCTTTCCGCCCAGAAGAACCATATATAATTTAAGAGTGGACATAGTTCAAATTATAAGTTTACAAACAATTTTTAATAATGGATATTGCTTGGTCAATTTCAGTTTTTGTAACGTTTAATGCCGGGCGAAATCTTATTGTACAATCACCACAACCAGCAATTAAAAGTTTGGATGCATATGTTTTTTTCAGGAATACATCTCGAGCCTCTGTCGTTGGAAAGTCCATCGAACAAAAAAGTCCGATTCCGCGTTGATTGCTGATTTTATCAAGCGGTAGTTGCTGAATCTGATCTAATAGATAAGCGCCAACACTTGTTGCATTTTCTAGCAACTTATCTTTTTCTATTACCTCCAAAACAAG
>QFOI01000159.1 GCA_003241175.1 Pseudopedobacter saltans | reverse complement strand
GAGCCAATACCATCTTTCTTTGAAGCTGAATTATCCCAATGAATCTGACCGTATGTTGAGTGATCAATTGTCGCCAGGAGGTCATATTTATATTCATGGTAGTTGTGTTACAGTAGGTTGCATTCCTTTGCGTGACGAGCAAATAGAGGAAGTATACTTAATCGCTTCTGCTGCAAAAGCTAGTGGACAAGACCATATTCCTGTACATATTTTCCCTGTTGATTTTAATAACAGAAAAAGTTTGACATATCTGTACAAAACAACGGAACAAGATCCAGTACTTCAACGTTTTGAAGTGGGTTTAAAAGAAGCGTATGACTATTTTAACCAAACAAAAGAGTTGCCATTAATCGGAATAACAGGTAAAGGGGAATATTCAATAATGAATTAAATATCAATTAGATATAAAGAAAAAGACCAGAATTAGTTCTGGTCTTTTTCTTTAATGATTATCTTCGTTTTGGGGAGTCGTTTTGGACGTTGGGACAGAGGGCCAGATCATTTTGTCGCTCCCTTTAAAAAAACGATAAAGTAAAAATACTTTATCGTTTTTTTATCTTTAGATCGTATTAAGTTGTTTAGACGATTTTATATACCTGGAGGCGGTCCACCCATACCTCCTCCAGGAGGACCTCCCATTCCACCGCCGGGAGGAGGCCCCATTGGACCTTCGTCATTGTTGCGATTATTTGTGTTGCTCTTTTTTCCAAAGTTTCTAAGATTGTAAGTGAATGTCAGCAAAGCGTATCGAGTAAGAATATTGCTTTTCGTTTGAGTGATGGCGTTATCCGTTCTGGTATTGGTGATGCTCTTGTTCTGGTTGAGAACATCATACATGGAAAATTTTATTTCTCCAGCTTTGTTTTTGAATACTTGCTTTGCAATACTTGCATTTAAAAGTGGAATACTCACATTGTACCCTTCGGCCAAACCTCTATAATAAGTGTAGTTAAACGTAGTCGAAACTATCCAACCATTTTGTGTGTACCATGTACCCTCTACAACCATATTTTGGGAGAAATAATTGGCGTTCTGGGATGGTTGCAATGTATACCGAGCAATATTATAGGAAGGTTGTGTGGAAAGATTGATGTCAAATGTGCTGGTAAGATTGGTAGTCCATTTGATCCTTTCCGCAAAAGAATGACTATAGGTGAAATTTTTCTCTGAATTGATCATACTCGCCGTTTTACTACTCGTGATGTCTGAGGTAAAACTCAAGTTGGATTTTGGATTCCGTATGGGGAATGTATAGTTGTAGTGGCCGTTAATACTATAGTTGCCATTCATATTGATAGGTATTGTGTATTGGCCTCCATTACTAAGTCTTGTTATAGAGTTAACAATATTGTTTTGCGTTATGGTTGCATTAAGTGAGGCATCCATAAAACGATTATTTTGTCTATCGAAAGAAGTGTACAAAAAACGAAAAGTATTGACAAAAGACTGTTTCAAGTCAGGATTTCCGGCTGTTATGCTGAGCGGATTACTATTGTCCTCAATCGGTTGAAGCTGTGTAATGCTTGGCTGCGTCGTTCTTCCCATATAGTTGAAACGAAGATTTCGTGTATTGGAAAATTTGTAACTCAGGTTAGCACTAGGGTAGAAGTTGGTATAGTTTTGTTTGATATTGTAATTTTTCAACGCATTGAGTCCTTCTTGTCTGCCTAATTGAATTCCGCCTCCGATGCTAAAATTCAACTTGTTGTAATTGTAGCGGTAATTTAATGTAGCGCGGTTACTTACATATGTGTTGTCGTACGTATTGGAAAGCGTCGAATCTGTTTTACTATATTGCTGCGTTTCAGGGTCATAGTCAAACGTATTTCGGTAAGAATTGTTTTTGGTGTAAGTATTGTTTACATTCAATTCCAACTGTTGATGCGGTGCTATAGGCTCTGTATAGGAAACTGTAGTGCTGAATGAAGTACTTTTTGCTTCTGAATTGTAAATAAGATTTGTACTGTCTATTGTACTATTTTGATACTCGTCAATGATCGTGTATGTCTTGCCGTTTCCGCTCGTTTTGTTACTACTAATGGTTTCCCCAATAGAAATGGTACGGCCAGGTTTTGCAAATTTGTGTTGATATGTAAGGTCAATGCTGCCATTGTATCCTTTGTTTTTTGTGTAAATATTGGAGTTGGTATTACTTATTGAGTCCATTCCTTGCCACGCTATATTAGAGTTACTCAGGCTATTGCTCGTCGTATTTTGAAAGCTGATATTGGGCCGAATAATCAACGCATTGCTAGAGTCAAAATTTGTTTCAATATTGAGGTTGAGTCTCTGGTTTAAAATTTTGGTGAATGTATTGGAATTGCTATTGGTTACCTGCGTTGAATCGTCCGAATATAGTTGTTGTGTATTGCTTTCGCTAACAATGTTATTGCTCCTTTTATTCAAAAAATAACTTCCTGAAACCTGCGTATTTTTCCCCCAAGTGTCTCTGTAATTCAAACCACCTGCCCATGTTTTCACTAGTCCTGAGCTATTGCTTGCTCCCTGTGGTCCTCCAGGTCCACCGCCACCAGGTCCTCCATTACCCCCGGAACCTCCAGGTCTACCTCCTCCTGATGTTCCAAATATATCCTGGAATGTAAACATCTGTTGGTTGGTACTATTGGCTTCGCCTATGAGAGAGATCTGTTGGTCATTATTGAAACGATGAGTGGCCGTGCCCAAAGCAAAAAGTCCACGAGAGCCGGCTCCCGCAAAGGTTTTTCCGAAATATCCCACACTTTTGTCTTTTTTCGTTACGATGTTTATCGTTTTTACTCTATTGCCATCATCAAAACCGGTAAATGCACTTTGGTCACTGAGTGCATCAAAAACTTGTACTTTGTCAATGACATCAGACGGAAGATTTTGGGTGGCCATTTTGGGGTCGTCACCGAAAAAGCGTTTTCCATTGACATAAACACGCGAAACCGTTTCACCACTTGATTTTATCCCTCCACTTTGGTCTACATCTATGCCAGGAAGTTTTTTGAGTAGGTCTTCTGCTGTAGCGTTGGGTTTTAAATGGTAGGCATCCGCGTTGAATTCTGTGGTGTCTCCTTTTATTTTTACAGGTACAACTGATGTTACCACGACAGCTTCCAACTCATCCTCAGAGGGTTGCAAAGAAATATTGGATAAGTCTTTATAGCTGGAAGCAGCTGTCAGGTTGATTCCCAAGTCCATCTTTCTGAAGCCTTTCTTAGCGATGGTCATGTAGTAGGAATTAGGGAGCGCCAATTGTGTAAAGCGAAATTGACCGAGTGAATCGGTCCTTATCGTGTCATACAAAGCACTATCTTTTTTTTGGAATAGATAAAGTTTTACATTGGAAATTCCATTTATGCCAGATGTATCTACTAATCTACCTACGATGCGGCCGGTATCTTGCGCCTTTGCCGTCAAGAAACTCATTGTCAATGAGAATGAAAACAGGAAAACTAATTTTGTAAAAGTCTTGTGCATAGTGATAAGGGAGATGTGTGAGTATTGTACAATGTTCAGATATATTTGTATGCAAAGCTTGGCAGTGTCTTCCAATGTTATATTGGTGTCGACTAACCAAATTTTCAATAGAAAAAGATGTTGTTTGTTTCAGAAAGTAATAGATTGTCTATTCTTTTTTTGAGTTGGTCGAATTAAAAGGAAAAATATACAATATGGTTGTTAGCTTCGTAGATACATAATATATGGAATGAATCGATTGAAAAACAACTATAAAGAATATTTGTTGGTGCTTATTGGCTGGCTGCTGTTAGGTGTCATTGTACTTTTGTTCGCTAGAGGGATGTCCGAAGGCTTAAGCATTTGGGAATTTGCAAAATTTTATTGTATATATTTTTCCGGATTCTTAGTTATTTTATATATCAATAGCTTACTGCTTTTACCCAAACTGTATTACAAATCTAAAAAGTGGGCATACTTCACCATTATATTGGTACTGGGCATTCTGGTTGCTTTCTGGCTAAAGCCTTTTGAACACATGATTCAAGAAGTGCGAAAACGAACCATGCCCTATTGGGAAAAGCGTTGGCTTAACGAAATGAAAAATAGCGGACGACTCAAGGATTCGGCGATGTTTCGATTTAGGGAGGGAACACAAAGGGGCATGCAACCTCCTCCTCCAAGAGACGGAGAACCAATGATGAGAAATGATAGACATGATGGCCCCAAGGAAGGTGGTCCTCCTTTTAGACATTTAGAAGACCACAAGCAACTGGATTTTATTAGTTTGATTATTTTCTTTTTTCTTATTGGGAGTGGGCTTGCCGTTGAGTCTAGTAGGAGACTAGCGCAATCCGAACAAAAAAGGTTATTGGCAGAAGCCGAAAAAACAAAAGCGGAACTATCTTTCCTTAAGGCACAGGTTAATCCGCATTTTTTGTTCAATACGCTTAACAATATCTATTCCATGGCATTGGTACAAAAAGAGGAAACGCCTGATGCTATTATGAGGTTGTCCAATATCATGCGTTATGTGACGGAATCCTCTGATATTGACTTTATCGGTCTTGGGGATGAGATTGATTTTGTTTCAGACTATGTGTACCTCAATGAATTGAAAGGAGGAAGACAACTCGATTTGGACTATAGTGTAAATGGTGATGTCATTGGTAAAGAGATAGCTCCATTGTTATTGATTAGTTTTATTGAGAATGCATTTAAATACGGTATCAGCAAGCGAGAGAAATCCCCTATTGTCATCAGAATCGACGTTGTGGAAGGCTTTTTGAAAATGATGGTGTCCAACAAGATTTTTCAGTCAAAGGATAAAATGACAGAAAATACAGGAATTGGCATAGAGAATGCGAGGAAAAGACTGGAGACTTTGTATGCAGGTAGATATCATCTCAACTTAAGGGTGGAGGAAAACGTATTTATCGTTAATTTAGATATTCCATTAGTTATAAATAAGCAAGATGAAGATTAGATGTATTGCCATAGATGATGAACCTTGGGCTTTGACCTTGATAGAGAAATATGTCAAGCAACTGCCACAGTTAGAGCTCGTTGCAACGTTTGAAGATGCAATTGCTGGTAGCGAATTCCTGCGTAAATATCCAGTGGATTTGTTGTTTTTGGATATCAATATGCCGGATATGAATGGGATCACGTTGGCCAGTTCTCTCATCAACAAACCATTTATTGTGTTCACCACCGCTTATAAAAAATTTGCCTACGAAGGATTTGAATTGGAGGCTATTGATTATTTGTTAAAGCCATTTGATCTGGATAGATTTCAAAAAGCTGTTGACAAAGTCGAAAAAGCGATGCTCGCAGCAAAGCTTTCTCAAAAAAGTAACGATGCTTCTATTTTTGTTTGGAGCGAGCATCAGCAGGTTAAGGTGATTCTGTCAGAGATTATGTTCATCGAATCTCGTAAGGATTATACTTGTTTCCATCTTTACAACAAGCCAAAACTGTTGACATTGTTGCCTTTAAAGAAAACGGAAGAACTACTGCCAAGCCAAGAATTTGTTCGTGTTCACCGAAGTTATATTGTTCCTGTAAAGGAAATAAGAAAGATTGCTTCACGTAAAGTAGTTCTTCAATCGGGTGAAGAGCTTCCTATTGGACGTTTGTATGCGGACAATGTATCGGCATTAGTAAAATTGTAAAAAAGTGAAATTTTTCAAATTATGAAAACGATTTCGTTCCCTATTTTCTGATTATTGTATCATAGATGTATTGTTAAGTTATTATCTTTAAGCCATTTTAGGCCACTTTATGACTGCCATTTATGAATAAAGATATTGCAACAGAAAAGGAAGTTACTATATATGATATAGCCAAAGAGCTTGATCTGTCCCCTGCAACGGTTAGCCGAGCTTTAAATGGTAATGAATTAGTAAAAGAAAAGACACGTAAAAAAATTGCTGACGTAGCAGAAAAGTTAGGTTATCGTGTCAACTCTTTTGCAAAAGATATTCGTACTGGAAAAACCAAGACATTAGGCGTTATCGTACATGAGTTGAACAGCAAGTTTGTCACCTCTGTTATTTCTGGAATAGAAAAAGTGGCAAGCCTTAGTGGATATGATATCATTATTGGCCATTCCATGGAAAGTAAATTTAAAGAAAGACAGAACGTCGCTAATCTTTTTAACAAACGTGTAGATGGTTTACTGGCATCTCTGGCATTTGATACAGACAATTGGAACCACTATCAACCTCTAATCAATAAGAATGTTCCTATTGTTTTTTATGACAGGGTTTTTCTAGATGGTCCTTTTACTAAAATTACATTGGATAATTTTAAAGCGGGTTACGAAGCAACGGAACACCTTATTGTACAAGGTTGTAGGCGTATTATGCACGTTACCGCAGATACGTCCAAAAATGTCTATAGGGATCGTTTGGAGGGGTATAAAGCGGCCCTTAAAAAATATGGTTTGCCTATTGAGGATGACTTAATACGTGTAACAAGATTAAACGAAGAATCAGGAGTTGAAGAAGGGACTAACATACTAAGTATGAAAAATCGTCCCGATGGAGTATTTGTTGCCAATGATTTCTGTGCTGTTGTTATTATGAACCAGTTGATAGAATCTGGCGTTAGAATTCCTGAAGACGTTGCTTTTGTTGGTTTTAATAATGAAGCTATTTGTAATATAATAAGACCTAAACTGTCCTCCATAATTTATTCTGGTCAGCAAATGGGGGAGATTGCCGCTAAACGTTTAATTGATAAACTTAATGGTCTTATCGAGTCAGAAGAGGAACAACATGTTGTTATGCAGCCAACCTTAGTGATAAGAGGTTCCTCTATGAAAAAACGACATTAAATTTAATTTACTATTTGTATGTATTTATTAGGGATCGATCTTGGAACTTCTTTTGTAAAAGTTTCGATCGTAGATATAGAGACAAAACTTTCAATTCAATCGGTTACATTTCCCGATACCGAAGTTCCCATATTGGTGACCCATAAGGATTGGGCCGAGCAGAGTCCGGATGACTGGTGGGAAAACGTACAGGCTGCCATATTGAAACTCAAAGAAAAAGCTGGTTCTCATTTTGCCTCTATAAAGGCCGTAGGTATTGCCTATCAGATGCATGGACTTGTATGTGTTGACAACAAGCAAAAGGTTTTACGTAACAGTATAATATGGTGCGATAGTCGCTCTGTTGCTATTGGTAACGATGCATTTGATGCAATTGGAAAAGATAGATGTCTAGCGCATTTGCTTAATTCTCCAGGAAATTTTACGGCATCCAAACTTAAGTGGGTCAAGGAAAATGAACCCGACATTTTTCAGCAAATTGATAAGATAATGCTTCCGGGTGATTTTCTAGCGATGCGATTTACAGGTGACATCACCACTAGTATCGCCGCATTAAGTGAGGGTGTATTTTGGGATTTTAAAACGAATAGTCTGTCGGAGGATGTTTTGAATTATTACGGATTTGATAAGGCAATTTTTCCTACTATTCAAAATGTGTTTAGCGATCATGGTAAAGTATTGGATTCCGTGGCCGAAAAGCTTGGTTTGCCCAAAGGTGTTATTGTTGGCTATAAAGCGGGTGATCAACCTAACAATGCATTGTCTTTGAATGTTTTTAAACCAGGAGAAGTGGCTGCCACTGCAGGTACTTCAGGTGTTATTTATGCCGTTACAGACAAATTGTTGTCTGACAAACATTCCAGAATTAATGGTTTTGCACACGTGAACTATATGGTAGATAAGCCAACTATCGGAATATT
>QFOI01000158.1 GCA_003241175.1 Pseudopedobacter saltans | reverse complement strand
CTCATATCGTTGCCATCGAATTTCCAATGAGCACCGGCTGAAGCATTATCGTAAAGCACGTTTTTCCCATTTACCCAAACAGAAGATGGTATTGATTTTCCATAAAACCGTACTATATATTTACGTTTCAATTGCATGCCTTTAAAGTTTCCTTTGACGGGGTTTATAACAAAAGAAATGTTGTTTTGTGCATCAAGACTTGTTCGATAAGACGTAGTGCTATTATCGTTTACATAATTTTTATTGTTTCCGGGATCTTCGTACAAGTTCCCAACAGAGGGATTTTGCATACCCGGAAAGACGCCAAGACTTATAGTCGAAGGCTGTCCATCCAGATTTTGTACAGAATCGCTATTCATTGGAATAATTGCACCTGCTTTAACATAGATAGGATATTCATCCAGCGAAAATTTTCTATCGACGATTTGTCCACCTTTTAATAAAGTTCCGGTATTCCATTCATACCAATTGTCATTGGGAGGCAACCATATTCTCTTGGTTGAAATACCATTGGTAGACGGTTCCGTGATTGGTGCAACCAAAATATCGTCCCCAAATGCATATTGGTCTTTAAACTGATAGGCATTGGAATCAGTTGGATAGTCGTAGTACATCGGGCGACATATAGCAATAGCGGAATCGTAGGTCTTTCTAGCCATTGTGTATATGTATGGCGCCAATCGGTAGCGGAGTTTTACGGCATCGTAAATGGCATCATAATATTTTCCTCTGAATTCCCAGAGTTCTTTATTTAGCAATCCATTTTTAGTTGAATGTGTTCTAAATATGGGACTCAAAGCACCAAACTGCATCCATCTGGCATACAACTCAGGATCCAAACCTTTAAAATCCCTCGTAATTGTGTGTCCACCTATATCGTGGCTCCAATAGTCATACAAAACGTTGGATGCCGTACTAGTGAAATAGGGTTGAAAAGCTAAGGATTTCCATGATATGATGGCATCTCCGGAAAAGCCTATCTGGTATCTATGGTTTCCTAATCCGCCCCAACGATGGTAAAGCATAGGACGTGATGTTCCTTTATTGGCCATGTCAGTGAAAAACATATAGTTAAGCCACCAAGTGTTGCTTAGGTTGGGGACATCTTTGTCCTCCAACCATTGTTGCCAATCTAACCACCAAAAATCGATTCCCATTTTCTCAAAAGGCCTTAAAACCGTATCAAAAAGCGTTTGCATAAATTTCCTGTTCGATCCTTGATAAGGGATACTTTTGTGTCCAACGGTATCAAAAGCCATGGCATGAGCAAACTGTCTGTATTTCTCCTCATTAAAGCCAACGCCATCGGCGGGATGTAGATTCAGCGTTGTCTTTAGATGCTGTTCGTTTGTCCATTGCAAAAACTTGGAAGGGTTGGGGAACAGACTGCTGTCCCAGGTCCATCCTGTCCATCCCTGCTTGTGCCAATCCATATCTATAACCAATACGTCCAAGGGAATATTGAAGCGCTTGAAATTGGCAAGCAAACTCCTAAACTCATTGTCAGAGTATCTCCAGTACCTTGACCACCAATATCCAAACGCGAATCTAGGTGGCAGTGGTACATTGCCACCTATAGAGGCATAGTCAAACAAAGCTTTCTTATAATCAGATCCATATATAAAAACATACCAATCTTGATTGCTATGCCTAGCCGATTTATCTACCCAAGGATTCGAAGAACTATCAAAAAGTAGACTTTGGCTATCATCCAAAAAAGTCCATCCATCCTTTGCCAGCATTCCATCTTCAATGGGCATCTTGACCCCATGCTTGGAATCTCCGTCATATTCATCCAGGGTCCTATAAGTGCCTTTCAGGTTGTCCGTTTGACTTTTGCCCGGCTCCCACAGTATCGTACTTGAAATACCGACACTAGACACGTGTAAATTGGTGGAAGAAAACTTTCCGGTGCCCATTACATATTCCAATCGAAGGGCATCAGTAGTAACTATGAATTTGCGATCCTTAATTGTTTTGGTAAAGTGCGGAACTTTCATTTTTCTATTCACCACCGTAAATGAGGGTAGATCCGTGAAATGTCCCGTACTATCCCACTCCATACGAATAAGATTAGGGGACAGCACCGTAAAACGGATATTTTTCTCGGGATTCAAGACTGCCAATGGATTTGCCTTAGACTGATAGTGTCCTTGTGCCATCGAAAACATGGGTAAAAAAAAGAAAACAAGAAAACTGAATCCAATACTACCTCTACGCATTATTATTCTATTTTTATTTTTATAGTTCTGAAGTGAGAGCTTATTTACCAGCCAAAATTTTGTATCAAATTGGGATTTTTGTCAATTTCAATTTGGGGTATGGGAAACAAATAGTGCTTGTCCAAAAATACACGTGTCTGTACCGCCACATTTTTATAGAATACGGCAACTCCCGCCGCTTCACTGTTGACATCCAACCCCGTCGCTCTTAATTCATCCTGGCTAGGCCTAGCATTTAGTCCATACATGGTTCCGTTGTCGACCTGTGTACCGATCAACCATCTACGCACATCCCAAAAGCGATGATTTTCAAATGCAAACTCCACGCGCCATTCATTTCGGATACGTCTACGCATGCCATCTTTTGTCGCGTCATTTCCTGTTATGGGTAAATTGGGCATAGAAACTCGACCACGGACTTTGTTAACTGCGTCATATACATCTTGGGTCGGAACATCTTCGTATTCGTTCATGGCTTCCGCATAAGCTAAGAACATTTCCGGTAAACGAAATATGGGGTAGTTACGATTAGCGTTGCCTGATGAAGTTCTGGGATTAACCCGAGGGTCGCTCCATTTTCTCCAGTTGTATCCCGTTTCGCAGTTCGTCCCACTTTTCGGCCAGCCATCACTGGCATTTCCGCCGTTTCCTCCGTAATATGCCAGTTTTATGGCGCGAGGACTTGTTGCGGAATCCCAATAGCCATATTGGAAAAAGATAGTGGCGTAAAACCGTGGATCCCTATCTTTATACATATTGGAAATGTTTTTTCCTGTTCTATATGTCTTGCCGTCCCATAATCTTCCTGTCCAAAAACCATTAGTACTGTAACCAGAGTTGGGGTCCGTAATAGGCAAACCATTACTCATCTCGTAGGCATCCACCATCGTTTGGAACACGCTAAGTTTGCCATGACCACCCCATCCTTGGGCATCTTTGCCATTTGGAAGATATTGCAATTCTAGGTTACGTCCGCTGGAGAATTGCAAAGGCAATATAGTTTCGTTGTATTCTCTTGTGTAGAACAGTTGTGCATAATTGTCAATAGGGTTGGACGGATTAGGGGAAAAGAGCGAATAGACATTTAGGTCAAGAACTGCCTTAGCGGCATCTGCCGCCAGCTTCCATTTGTTTTTGTCGTATGCCTGGGGAAACAATTGGGTGCCGTCAGGATTTTTTACACCAGCATACAATTGGTTCCCATTAAACAATGGACTTGCAGCATATAGAAGTGTGATGGCCTTTAATGTAAGTGCAGCACCTTTTGTAACCCGACCAATTTCACTTGGATTGTCAGTAAACGTAGAAGGCAAAATCTCTGCTGCTGCATCACACTCGGAGGTTATAAAGTTGACAACAGAATCAACCGGACTCCTTGTAATTTTCAATACTTCGTCCGCTTCGGTCGCATCATAGGATCTCCTAATAAGAGGTACTGCTCCGTAACGCCTAAACAACTCAAAATACCTGTATGCTCTCATAAATCGAGCATCTGCTTTATATCCAGGAATCCTTGGTTGGTAATAGCTCAGTTTGTCTTCCGGAATTTTAGACTGGTCAATGTTTTCCAAAAAAATGTTGGCCAAACGAATAGCTTGATAAGAAGGACTCCAATTGTCTAGAGGATTATTGACGGAGCTCCAGGAACCTGCGTTGTAGATAAGTTCTGTTGGGCTTTCCCAATGGTTTTTGCACTCATCTGTACAAGCACTTAGTAATGCACCTCCGTAACCACCTGTTTCCACCAAACCAAAATCCTGTATAGTTGTATTATAGAGATTTGCCCATATCTTTTCGGCATTGACTATATTGCCCAAAACATCCGCACTTGTGATTGTTTCTGAGGGAACAACATCAAGATACTTTTCGCAAGAGGGTAGGAGTAGTCCCAAAAATGAACCTATGGCTAGAATGAAAATTGATTTATGTTTCATGTCATTATTTTTTAATTTTTCAAATGTCCAATCTCTTTAAAAATTGAAATTGATGCCTGCATTGATAACTTTTTGTTGCGGGTAGGTTCCTGTTCCTCCACTAGCAATCTCAGGATCAAATATTTTCAGTTTGTCCCAAGTATAGAGGTTAATACCATTGATGAATACTCTTGCTTTTTTGATTTTTAATCGTTGCAGCCATGCATCAGAAAAACTATAACCCAACTCTATTGTCTTTAATCTCAAATAATTACTGGACTTATCCCAGAAAGTCGATGACTGCTGATTGTTTGTATTGGGCTGAGAAGATATTCTAGGAAACATGTAGTTACCATCCGGATTAGTTGCGACCCAATGATCATTAATGGCGTTCTGTAAAACACCTGCGAAGCGATCAAAAGGGAAAATGCCGCTGCCGATAGTCATCGTAGAGCCGCCTAGACCCGATTGGAAAAATACACTTGCATCGAGTCCCATGTAATGATAAGACAAACTCAATCCCAATATAGTTGTTGGATTGGTCACATTTGGTAGGTATCCTTGATCAAGATTGTTGATAACACCGTCACCGTTCAGGTCTCTATATTTAATGTCCCCGGGCTGAATGGCCCCAAAATAAGATTGGTTGGGACTTACTAAGATATCATCCGCACTCTTGAAAAATCCTTCTGAAATATAGCCATAATGCTGACCAATTTTAGTTCCAGTAACTGCCTGCCATTCACGACCCGTATATTTTGGCTCAGCATAATAGACTATCTTGTTGGTTGCGTAAGAAGCATTAAATCTTATGGCATAACCCTGTTTTCCAAAATTTTTACGGTGTTCGATAGAAAATTCATATCCTTTGTTGTTGATGACGCCTCCGTTGGTTGGTGGGATGTTTGCGATACCAATATCTGAAGGAATCAGTTTGGAAGTCAGCAAAATATTAGTTCTATGATTCCAGAAATAATCTGCAGTTATGGACAAGGCACCTTTCCAAAGACTAATGTCTAACCCGATATCTGAATTTTTGGATTTCTCCCAAGTAACTGCAGGATTACCAGTTTGGGTTTCGTAAGCTCCCGAATAACTGTTTCCGTCCCTGTTTTGTCCAAAAGTATATCCTCCCCCTGTAATTGTCCAAGTGGACAAGTAAAGGAAGCGACTACCACCTATCTGGTCGTTGCCGACAACACCATAGGACCCTCTGATTTTTAAATTATCCAAAAACGCGAAAGCAGGGTTGTCCGCAATGAACCTTTCTTTTGATACATTCCAACCTGCCGAAATTGCAGGAAAAAAACCAAGTCGATGGCCTGAAACAAAGTTTTCAGAACCATTGTACCCAGCATTTACTTCCAAAAGGTATTTGTCATTGTAGTTGTAGGAAATACGTCCGACTAGACCGTCGTATTTATAAGGAAGACCTAGAATCGCATTGGACTGTCCTCCACCTATCTGGTCAAAGAAACTGGACTGTGTGTATACAAGAACTCCATGCAAAGAATGGTCTCCAAATCTTTTGTCGTAGTTTAGATACAGTTCCAAAGTTGTTCTTCTGCTTCCATTGGCGTTAACATCATAACCCAATGTTCCGTCACCCTGATTGATGGTTTGGTAGGTTCCTGCAGCACCTACATTAGTAACCGTATCAGCAAGAATACCGGGCTTTAATAGGTATTGGTAAGTTGATCCGTTTAATTTTCTTGAAACGTCACGGTAGTTTAAATTGTCAAACGAAAGCCTTACACGAGAACTCAAGCCGTCAAGTATGGAACGCATGTTCCACTTGAAGCCTGCGGTTGACTGTAAAGTCGTTTCGAAATTTCTTTGGTAGCCAGAATTAATCAGCAACGAGTATGGAGAGGATCCTACAGAAGCCAAACCAGGAATAGAACCATCAGGGTTGGTCAAAGGAAAATACCAAGATGGAATCCTCTTCATCGCACCAAAAATGTCTGATGCATTGGATCCGGGATAATTTCTATCCCTCACTATGGCTCCAAGATTAAGTTCCATGGTGAGGTCTTTTGTTATCTGTAGATCAATGTTAGACCGAAAATTGTACTTGTTGGTGACAGCCTGTACATTGTACTGTTTAATCTGATCTTCAAAATTGTATAGTCCGTTCTGTCTCAAGTAAGACATGGATACAAAGTACTTAGCAAAACTGCTTCCTCCAGAAATGTTCAGGTTGGCTTGCGTAAGATAGGAACTAGGTTTCAGCATTACGTCCATCCAGTTTACGTCTGGGTAAAGGTATTGGAAGGCAGGGTGGCTCCTGTCCCTGTACAGATTGAGAATGGAGTCACTGTATTGTGTCGTGCTTAAACCATCATTCGTCAATCCTTCTCTATACAGTTTAAGTGCATCGTAAGAGTTGGCATATTGAGGTAGTCTTGTAGGAGATTGCCATCCATTTTGTGCCGTAACATTTATAGAAGGCTGAGCATTGACGCCTCGTTTGGTGGTTACCAGTATAACCCCGTTGGCTCCTCTGATACCATATATGGCGGTAGAAGCAGCATCTTTCAAAATCGTTATGTCAGAGATTTCGTTTGGGTCTATATTGGAAAATGTCCTTTGTATCCCGTCCACCAAAACAAGAGGTGAGTTGTTGCCTGTCGTACCGAGACCGCGTATAAACAGGTTAGATCCGTCTGCTCCGGGTTCCCCACTGTTCTGTATAGTAACCAATCCCGGCAATCTACCGGCAAGTGCATTACTAATATTGGCCACTGGACTTTGCATAAGATCCTTCGGGCCAATAGAGGCAACGGCTCCGGTTATGTCTTTCTTCTTCTGGGTACCATATCCTATAATGACGACTTCTTCCAGGGCGTTAAACGAACTTTGTAAATATACGTTTACCAAACTAGAATTCTTAATGGCTTGTTCTTTCAGTGCAAAACCCATATGGTGGAAAACGAGTGTGTCTCCTATCTGAGCTGCTATAGTAAACTTGCCATCCTTATCCGTTTCTGTATGGGCTTGGGAACCTTTCAGCATGACGCTTACTCCGGCAATAGGCACTCCTGAAGAATCGGAGACTTTACCAACAATGGAGTCCTGGGCAGAATACGTAAACGTTTGCGATTGATAATCATTTTTAGTTGCATTAGGAAACAGAACAATACTGTCTCCTTCTTTCCTGTAGTCAATATCAAGGTTTTTTAGAACTTCTCTTATTGCCTTGTCAATACCGGCATTGGAGACGTTTACAGAAACATCGACAAAGTTGTTTATCCAAGAGTCTGGATATGTTATGGTAACTGCCGCCTGGGTTTCAAGCGCACTAAGAATTTTTTTGAGTGACGCATGTTCATAATGGAGCGAAACAGTAGTTTTTTCTTTGGCTCCAACATAGTTCAGAAGCATCAGGCAAGCCAATACCAATAAGCTTTTGCTTGGCTTTATAACAGATGATTTACCAAAAATACAATTGTGTAAAAACAACATAGTTTAGGTTTAATAAATTAGAAAATAATTATTCAACAGAAAGACAATACTTCCTAATTGTCGCAAGAAGTAGCAGCTTTAAAGTTTAAAACAGTCGACAAAAAAAATTGGGCAAACAAC
>QFOI01000157.1 GCA_003241175.1 Pseudopedobacter saltans | reverse complement strand
CCAAAAGTGCTGAAGTTGAGTTCTTCTTTGCCTTTTTGGATATGCTGCGCCATATACCGTCCTCCTGGCTGGATGTAGCTATACCAAGGATAGCGGGTATTGTCGCTATGGCAGTCATAGCAGGATTGGACCAAAATTGTTTTGACATTTTTGGGCACTTCATATATCTTTTCAATATGGTCGTTTGTTACTAAACTTGACTGATTACGTGCCTGTGGGTAAAATTGCATGCAGATTAATACAATAACTATCCCCAATATGATTTTTTTCTTTAGCGACATAAGTATTTCATTTTGTTATCTTCATTAGAATAGATACTCTTTTTCAAAAAAACGTCGCCTTATCTTACTTTTCATCTCAAATGTATTGGGAGCTTTAGTAATTCAATTTATTTACTGGCAATGATTTGTTGCATCTTTCCGCAACTAATCATTCTTGAACCGTAATAAGGGTTTTTAATTTCCTTAGTTTCACTGAACCAAATAGCCCCATTGGCGTCATTGAACATTGGGCAACGATCTTGATATATTGTTTTCGATGTTCCGAACAGATTAATAAGGTCCTTTAGGTCTTCGCTAAGCAGGGCAAAATGTTCCCGTTGATGCTCAATATTGCCACCATTTGTCCCAATATGCTCTACATTTTCTTTTGCACCATCAGCTATATCTATGTATTTTTTATTGTCCTCTGTAGATAAGACATGTATATTCACCTTGGTAAAGACTTTTAACAATTGCTCAGCTGCGTCAGCAGCAGCCCTACCATCATCTTTAACAAGATTATTCTTTAGGGACAAATAACCAATAAGTATAGGGTTAATTGAAAACCCTACACTTGTTTTTATTGTTTTACTTGCATCTTTTAGACCAAGACTGTCTTTAAACACTGTATCTATTGCAGTACTATCCTCTTTGGATAGTGAAGATGCTTGAAGTGTGGAAAAGAAGACACTATCACTCCCATATTGACCGTTCTTCTTGTTTGACGAATGATTACAAGATACTATTATAATAGTTAGGAGGACTGTAAAGGTTGATATGATTATATTTTTCATTTCGTTTATTTTTTTTGGACGACTGATTATATGACAATACGATGACAGCCAAAATGGATGCAACCGTTGATGCGATTATTTGTTTCATCTATTTATGCTAATTTTTCAAAGAAACTATAATGGGTTCGGTTCGTTGACATTAGATTGTTGCAGACCTAAAACAAACGTTGATCTATACTAACTATAAGGAACAGAAAAATTATACAATTTCATTTATGTTTTGTACAGTACTATATAATTATATTGTTTTAGTTGTACAATTTTATCAGACGCCATTGATCCGATCCACTTTTAAAATCTATTTAAGGGTTTCAATAGTGCTGCCACATGTAACCATTTTTGAGCCATAAAATGGGTTTTTAATTTTGCTTTCTTGACTCAGCCAATTAGCTCCTTTACCTCCATTATACATCGGGCAATGCTGGTAATAAACGGGGCGATCCCATTTGGAGACCTTTGCTAACTCATAGATATCCACTGAAAGTGCGACGAAAGCATCTCTTTGTTTTATAATATCTTTTGATTTCGAAATGTTTTCAGCATTGTTTAATAAATTATTGAACATTTCCATCCAGACAAAATGTTCGTCTGGTGATAGTTTATTCATATCTACTGTTTTAATGGCTACAGTCAAATTAAAAGAATTGGAGGCTGCTGCAATAGCATCAGTATTGACCAATGCATCTTCCACTGAAAAGTAGCCATCGAATACATGTTTAAAATGGGATGAATCTTGAAGTTCTAACAGATTAACAGATGTAATCATTTTAACATGAACACCCTGCTCTGCCCTCATACTACTCGAATCAATATTGTGGACTAGAGTTTTCAACGGTCTGTCGTATTGACAACACTTTGCAAGTTTTGCATAGATAGCATCTGGAGCTCGAAATGATTCACTATCATAGCCTATCAGAGCTATGCGTTTTAGTATTTCGTCCTTACTTGACTTTTTTTTGTCATAAGTAAGGATAGCTGTTTGTCTGTTCTTATCCCAATCTACGCTGACTAACTTTTTTTGGCTACCTGCTTTTTCTATATTGGCTTTGCAAAGATTACAATTACCATAAATCTTTACGATTTCTGTTTTAGCGTTTCGGATCTGTGCAAACCCATTTATCGATGACAATAACATAGTAATTACCGTCATCAGTTTCGATAATGCTTTCATATAATACTTTTAATAGGAAAAAGAAGATGTAGCCGCCCTTTCCTGTTTGAAATAGTTTAAAATAATGTAATAGAAAAACTTTCAAAAGGCCGAAAATGGCTTTTGAAAGACACATGTATGGCTATAAAGCCATTCTTTTAGCATATTTTAGGCGGTAGCCAAACAGAATAAAAACCTGAGGGGTAGAAGACTTGTTTGAACTCGAATTTTTTCTTTTTGGCTGTCAATTGATATTTTATGTTTAACTCGAGTGTAGTAGGTTGACTAAAAAAAGAGATAGAATATCCACACCTACAAGAAATATCTTTACATTTTCCATTGCAACCTTGACCTTCACATTTTTTGCAGGAAACATTTTTACAGCAGTCACTATGCGCAGATGTGGAATGTTGTCTTAAACAAGAATACAGATGGTTTTTTATTGTATTTTTGGTACACGCAAAGCATTGTAAGGAATTCAGAATGAAACCCAGACACAACAGAGTAAAGATACAAATATGTTTCCTTAGATTTTTCAATACAATATGGTTACAAACAAATTTAAGTTCTTTCTTAATTTTCCTTTTGACGAAGGAGTCCTATTAATTGACAGGGTACTATATTTCCAAAAAAACATTACACTTTTTTTGGTAGTCAGCAAAAAAGCACAACAAATAAACAAAAACAGAGAATTTATAATCGCCTTATACCGTTGTTGGATCTCACACTATAAAACATTATTATAACTAACTATATTCAAAAACACAAAATACAAACCAACAGAAGATAAATAATTTTTCTTAAATAATGTATAACAAAGTGAAAAACTCCCTAGAGCTTTGAAAATTATTGATAAAGAAATCAATATGACTTATTTATAATAACTTACTTGATTTCATTTTTATTCTAATTGAAACTACAAACGACCTCTGTCATTGTGTCTAAAAGTCTGGTTTCCTCCCACAAAAAACTCTTTTATTTTAATGAACAAATTTTTTCTTTTTAGTTCTTTAGCTTCATATGAAATAATTGTCTCTTCTCCTTTTTTTATATGAAAGGGTGGTGATCTTTTCCTTTTTTCAAATACCACTATGCTATCATAAAAAGATATAGAGTTGATGTGTTTGGTTATTTCATTTACATTCAAACTATTATCGGCAGGCAAATGCCATTCATATAAAGAATCAATCATGTCCTTGGAATATTCAATAAACGAATTCTTATTCTTTAGCCCTCCGTGAAATTCATACCAGTAAGAGGTATGAGTATCCTCTACTAAATAAACACCACCCTCTCGCACTTTTGAATAAAGATGTTCAAATGAAATTATTTGTTGATTCATTGTATGTCCACCATCATCAATAACTATATCCAATTCCGGTAACTCGTTAAAAATTTTTTCTAAAAAAACTTTGTCTTCTTGTGAACCAATAAATATCTTAACATTATCCTCTTCAAATTTTAGGCACTGCGGATTAATATCTATTGCATAAATATTTACTTCATTTCCGAAATATTTTTTCCACAATTCGATTGAACCACCATGGGATATTCCGATTTCAAGAATATTCAGTTTTTTGCCAACATACTTCAGAAAATACTTTTCGTATATCTCAAAATAATGATCCCATTTGTGAACGAGCCGACCTTCATGACTATAAAACAACTCTCTCAAACTTTTCACTCTATCTTTTTTTAATTTCACATTAATTAGTGCATAACTATACAGTGCAAACAAAAAAATGAAATATTACATATTTAAAAAAGATAATATTTAAGCAACTTAATCCTAATCAATCTTATTAGAATTATTTCAGAAATATTAACAATTAAGTATAATTTCACAATTGAACTCATAAAAGTTAATTTTACCTGACTATAAATAAATGATTATAGTTTTGTTTGCCATTTAAAACATGCAAAGTTTTTTTTCTAAAAAGACTTTATGTATTTGTCAATTGTACTAATTTCGCATATTAACTATTTATTAATAATTGACCACTTTTGATGATTCATTGCCAAATATCTGAGTATTGATAGATCATTTAAAATATGAAATCGCTTTTAATAGAAATGAAAACGCCTTTCACCAGCTGTTCGTGAAAGTTCATAGCTCACTTCTAAAGTTTTGTCTGATTTATATAAATGACAAATCTTTATCTGAAGAAATAGTTTCTGATGTAATGCTCAATCTTTGGTTAATGGAAGAAAGATTGGGAGAAATTGAAAATCTAAAATCCTATTTGTTCCGTTCTGTAAAAAACAGAGCTATCAATTATTTAACCAATATTAGAAAGTTCACTGAATGGGATATTGACAATATTTCCCTAGTGCATAGCATAGATAACTATTCTCCAGAATTCATATCAATCGAAAAAGAATACTTAAAAGAGGTGTTGAAAAAAATCGAAGCGCTTCCCCCTCAATGCCAACTTGTGTTTAAATTAATTAGAGAATATGGACTTTCCTATAAACAAGTATCTGAAATACTGGACATCTCCCCAAAAACGGTCGACCGACACCTACAAATTGCCATGCAAAAGCTGTCCGAAATATTCCAACATAAGCGTAAAAAATAATTTTTTAAAAAAAGTAGAATTCAATTGGGGATTTCTACTTTTTTTATTGTCCTATATCTGAAGAAGATTATTATGGACGAAAATCAATTTTTAAAATTACTATACAAGAAACTGTCTCAGACAGCTAAGAAAGAAGAATTAGAGCAATTAGAAACACTTCGACATAGCCAAAAAGAGTTTAATAATTTATATACTTTTTTGGTAAATAAAAATGATAATGAGTATTTAGGAGAAAATGATGTTAAGGAAGGTGAGTTAGCTTATGCGACATTATTTGCCAAGATGCATGCCAATGGTCATTTTGAAAAAGCCCCAATCGTTCCAAATAATCCACAATTAATACACTTCAATAACAGAACTAGGAAAATAAGGCTATTTGTTTCAAGCATCGCTGCAGCGATTTTAGTTTGTTTTTTTGTGTATGGTTGGTACAGCACTAAAAATAATGACAATGAAGAATGGAAAAATAGCAATGTGGTCAGTACCAAAAAGGGAAGCAAGTCATTTGTGTTATTGCCAGATGGAACTAAGGTTTGGTTAAATGTCGACAGCAAGTTGACCTATAAAGAAAAATTTAATGGATCGACTAGGCAAGTCAAACTTATCGGAGAAGCATTTTTCGATGTAGCCAAAGATACAAAACATCCATTCATCATTCATACAGATGATGCCAATATCAAGGTTCTTGGAACAGCATTTAATGTAAAAGCCTACGACAATGAATCAAACATGGAGACATTGCTTGTAAGAGGAAAAATAGAAATTACTTTCAATAAAATAGCTACAAACAAAGTAATACTTCATCCAGGAGAGCGATTGAAAATTTTACATAAAACCTTTATAAAAGACAACACAACAGTTACGCAATCTGGGGCAAGCGATAGTTTAATACTAGAGCGCTTCGATCTTAAACAAAAAGAAATACAAGATACACTATGGTTACGCAATACGATTTCATTTGATTCAGAGCCACTCTATACAGTAGCAAAAAAACTAGAAAAATGGTTTGGAGTAACGATTCAAATAAAAAATGAACAGTTGAACGATATGAAGTTTACTGGAAAATTTGAGAATCAATCACTCTATTTTATTTTATCTACATTAAAGGAAACTGGAAAATTGGATTATAAACGACGTCGGGATACAGTATACCTATTTTAATAAAATCAAGAGAAAATGACATAAAAACTATCAAAAAAAGCAGGGAATGCGGCCACATCCCCTGCGAAAGAAAACAACTAATGCTGCCTTAGCAGCAAAAATTATTTAACTACTTAATTCAAATTTATGAAAAAAATAAATGTGGATAGAAAGGTGCTGCCCTTTTCTTTCATATTAAAATCCTTATTAATGGGTAAATTAGTATTAATCATGATTTGCGCCTTTTGTGTACAAGCTTCAGCATTCAAAGGTTCTGCACAATCAAGAGTAACCCTAAAACTTGAAAAAGCTACGCTAAAAAAGGTATTGGCAAAAATTGAAGACCAAACGTCTATTCATTTTGTGTACAATGACGAACAGATTGCATCTCTAAGCAAATTGGATGTAGATTTTAAAAATTTGTCATGGCAAAAAGGACTGGAAATTCTTTTAAAAAACACAAAACTTTCATATAAAATTTTGGGAGAAAACACTGTAGTATTGACAGGTTTTCCCATACAATACGAAACAACAATAACAGGAAAGATTGTAAATAAGGACAATGTTGGTATAGAAGGTGTTTCTGTTGTGGAAAAAGGAACAACCAACGGCGTATCTACTGATGCAAATGGAGAGTTTACCATTCAGGTGAAAAACGAATCATCGGAATTGGAAATATCTCATGTAGGCTATCAGACACAAGTAGTTCTTGCCTCGACTAGCAAACTTAATATTGTACTGAAAGAAGTAAATACTACTTTGGATTCAGTTGTCGTAATTGGGTATGGAGCCGTGAACCGAAAAACGGTAACTGGAGCTATTGCTAGTATCAAAGGAGATGCTTTGAATACTTCTTCTAATACCAATGTACTTCAAGCACTCGCAGGAAGAGTTCCAGGGCTTTCTGCACTTCAAACAACTGGGCAACCCGGTGCCTCAGTAAGTGTGAAGATTAGAGATAATCCATCTTTCGCATCTACTGGAGTTTTGTACGTGGTAGATGGAGTCCCGTTTAACAATAGTGCTACAGACCCAGGCAATAATCCTGTTTATGGCGGCGGAGGTAGTGATCAATCACCTTTGAACTTTATCAATCCCAACGACATCGAATCTATAGAAGTTCTAAAAGATGCCAGTTCTGCAGCTATATACGGAGCTCAAGCTGGCGGTGGTGTGGTACTCATCACAACTAAAAAAGGTAAAAGTGGTTCCGCCAAAGTCGAATATGGATTCAATGGAGCTTTTCAGAAAATGAGTAAGTTTTACGACATTTTTGATACCAAAGACTACATGGAACAACGTAACGGTATCTTGTATGAAAAATATTTAAGAGACAACAAGTTGGCTCCATATGGTACTGCAAATGCCAATAGTGTTGCTGCATTCGTTCCAAGATACACTCAAACACAGATTGACACCACACCTAATCGCCCAAATGCCATGACGGAGATTACGCGTAAAGGCTTTGTACAACAGCACAATCTGTCCATATCTGGTACAAGTGGTAAAACACAATACTATATTTCAGGAAATTATTTGGATCAGAAAGGCGTTATCAGAGGCTCGGACTATAAAAGATACAATGCTAGGATTAACCTGACACAAACTATAAGTGATAAGATTAAAGTAGGTATTTCTGCTATTTCTTCCAACTCCACAACCAATAACCAATCTATAGGAAGCGGTCAAACACAAGATGGTGGTATTATCGTTTCGGCTCTTTATTGGCCGGCAAATCTTCCTTTGCAAAACCCTGATGGATCTTATACAGCCAATACTGACTATCCCGCAATCCCAAATCCATTAAGCTATTTGAC
>QFOI01000156.1 GCA_003241175.1 Pseudopedobacter saltans | reverse complement strand
ATACCTTCAAATCTTTTGTACACATTTTCCGGAAAAAAATCTGCGGTATCGCTATCCTCCAATGCCACGATGGTTGTAGATGGTGCTATGCTATTGGCTTTATTTACCTTCTCTGTTTTTTTTTCTTTACAGTTGGTCAGCAACAATAGTATCAGAATTGTATAAATAGCATTTTTCATGTGAGGTTATTATTGTATCAAGGTTCCCTTTGTGGTATTTGTCGTATTGACAAGCAGGTCGTCTGCGTGTCCAATCAATACTTCTTTAACGCCAAGATCAATAGCCGAAAAAGCATTGTCCAGTTTAGGTAAAATTCCTGCGAAGAGTTTGTTTTCGGCTTTTAGTTCCGCATAACTTTTTTTGTCAATGGATGTAATGACCGAATTTTCGTCGTCTATATTTTCCAAAATTCCTTTTTTCTCAAAACAATATATCAACCGAACTGAAAATGTTTTGGAAAGACTCACTGCAATGGATGAAGCGATCGTGTCTGCATTGGTATTCAAAATATGGCCTTCCTGATCATGTGTCAGCGGTGCTAGGATTGGAGATACTCCGGCTAAAAGTAATTGCTCCAACAGCTTTGTATTGATTTTTTCGGTTTCGACATCGCCGACCCAGCCGTAATCTATGTCCTTAACGGGACGTTTGTGGGCAGGAATTATATTGCCATCAGCTCCAGTTAGCCCAATGGCATTGCAACCAATATTTTGTAGTTGAGCGACAATTTTTTTATTGATCAATCCACCATAGACCATCGTCACCAAGTCAATCGTGGCATCGTCGGTGATACGGCGACCGTCCACATATTGGGAAACAATGCCGAGTTTGTCACCGATTCGTGTAGCTATTTTTCCGCCACCGTGAATGAGGATTTTGGGTGCGTCTATTTTACTAAAATCTTCAAGGAATCGACGTAAGTTGATTTCGTCATCAATCACATTGCCACCTATCTTGACTACAAAAATTTTTTGCGACATCTTATTATGTTGGTTGTATGGGCGAATTTATAAGGAAAATTAAGATTTTGCGTCAGAAATGCTTTTTTCAAAAACTTTTTTTATAAATTATGCAACATTTTGTTTGTTGGTGCGACTTGTATGTAGAAGTGCAGGAAAAGTAATGAGTGAAATCTCAATAAGAAAATAACACATAGATATTGCAGTTGTTGGAACAATTAGAGGATCAGGGGCTTATGCAGCTTTGCCGACAAGGAAAGTCGGCGGGTTTTGGCGAATTGTACAAACGCTACAGTAAAGCTATTTTTAACTCTATTCTTCGTTTGGTGAATGATTTCGCGCATGCAGAAGATATTTTGCAAGAAGTATTTGTGACGATTTATCAAGAAATCATGAAACCAAAAGATATTGAACATTTTGGAGGATATGCCAAAAAAATAGCCATGAACCGCGCTATCAGTTTTCTTAGACAGAACAAAAGGATTGTTGTGTTTGAAGATTATAATGAAAATATCTTAGAGGAAGACAACGTGGAAGAAGAGGATTTCGAACTCAAAGTGGAAGATGTTAAAAAAGCAATCAATGCGCTTCCAGATGGTTTTCGGACAGTGGTTAACCTGTATTTGGTAGAAGGACTTCCACAAGAGGATATTGCTGAGTTGTTGGGTGTTTCACATTCTACGGTGAGGACACAGTATCACCGAGCAAAAAAGAAAATATTGTCACTGTTACAAAAAGAAGTTGTGTAGCATGAAAAAAGATAATCTAAAAGAATTCGTAGCCGAAAATAAAAATGCTTTTGACGAGATTGAACCAAGTGCAGACATTTTTGGTAAGATCCAGTCTCAATTAGGATTGGAAGAAGAAAAAGAAATGCCCAAAGCAAAAATTATTTCGTTTAAATATTGGCGGGCGGCAGCGGCGGTGTTGGTTTTACTAGTTGGTTTATGGGCATTTTTTCAAGAAAAAAGGAAGGTAGAAAACCCAGTGGTGGAGATTAAACAACCATTAAAACCAGAAATAATTCCATCTATAGATTCTGCAATAGTCCATCGTCCAAGCGAAAATATAGCATCAAGAAATCGACATAGTACAACAAAAAAGGCAAACAAACGTACTCTTGAGCCTGCCATAGTAGTTGAAGATAAAGATGATAGCCAGGTTGTCGCTAGTATTGAAAATTGGAGGTCAGATTTAAATCCTTCCAACTCGGCATCCGTTAGATTATCTGCGGTGTTGGCGTCTGGAAAACAAAGTGACTTGTCTGTTTCGGATATGGAAACATTGGCTAACACGATGAACAATGACGAGAGTAGCAACGTGAGGCTTGCCGCATTGGATGTTTTGAGTAGACAAACAAATCAAGCAGAAGTAAAATCGCTTATTCTACAGTCTGTAGCCAAACAGGATGACCCCATCGTACAGATGGAATTGTTGTCCCAGCTATCTCCAGAAGAGGCTTCCACCGTTAAAAAACAATTAGTTGATATAACCCAAAATCCATTAAGTATCGACGCAGTACGCAATCAGGCCTATGCGGCATTGCTGAGATCCAAATCCAATTTTTAAAAGAAAACAAAAACAGAAAAAATGAAAAAAATATTTATAGCTGCGATTATGTCGTTCGCTTTACTCTCCATCGCACATGCTCAAGAAAAAGCCTATAAACTATCAAAGAAAACGGGTAATCTGAAAATATTACTTACTGGTGCTAAGATTGAAGGCTATGATGGATCTGAAATTATTTTAACTGCTCCAGAAAGAAAACCAGATGAAAAGGATGAACGTGCAGATGGTTTACGTCTTATTAGTGGTTCGGGCCTCAAAGACAATACTGGCCTAGGAGTCAGCATGGAAGATAAAGATAATGTGGTGACTGTGAGTTATGTGTCCAAAAGAGACCATGATGATATCACTATCAAAGTGCCAAACTCTATGTCGATTACGATTAAGACTAGTGACGTCATACATAATAGACCATTTGAAATCAAAAACTTCAAGGGTGAATTAGAAATAGGTACGGTTTACAATACTATTAATTTGGAAAATGTTACGGGTCCAATCAATGCAAAAACTATTTATGGAAGTTTGACTGCGAAATTTGCACAAAGTATTAAAGGGCCGATTTCTTTAGTTTCCGTGTACAAGTTTGTTGATGCGACAATTCCTTCTAGTTTGAAAGCAAATATTAGTCTCTCCACACAGTACGGCAATGTATATGCCGCAGAAGGTTTGGATATAAAGCGTGATGCTGTTAAAGCAAAAGCGAATGACGACGATGATCTAACAGGAATGACTGATTGGAGTAAATCTTCCGATATAAAAGGTACGCTTAATGGTGGTGGTATCGATTTTATATTGAAATCCAGCTATGGGAAAATTTATTTAAGAAAAGGATAGTCCTTTCAACTATAATTAAAACTACTGTTTTAATCTCCCTCGTTTAATATTTAATTTCTAATTTTTTAAATTCATATTACTATGAAAAGGATATCGCTTTGCCTAATTTTCATAGGCATCACACAGATTTTGTTTGCACAGCAAATTATTGAAAAAAGTTTTTCGATACAGAAAGGTCAGCCTGTACGTTTAAAATTTGATTTTCCTAAAGTGAAAGTAAGTAGTTGGAATAAAAATGAAGTGAAAGTCAAGGTCACACTCAATATCAATGATGGAAAAAACAATGATAAGTTCAGATTGTTAGACAAAACAGAAGATGGAACATTGATTATTTCCGATACGATCGACTTCAAACATATTGATCAGCAGTATTATGCGGAACTCAATGGTGAGAAGAAAAAGTTTGATACCAAAGAAGATTTCGAAAACTTTAAATCGGATCATAAGGGAGAAAAATACTCATTTTATTCTTCCAATAATGCAGATGTACAGATTGAAGTTCTAGTGCCCAGCAATGAAAGCGTTGTAGTGCAATCCAAATTCGGTATGGTTGAAATAGATAACTACACTGGTTCTTTAACCGTAAAAACTGAATTTGGAAAAATCAACGCCAAGCTAAAAGAGTCCAATGTTGGAAACATCACCTTGACTAATCAGTTTGGAAAAATATATTCCAATTTTGATCTTAAGCCCACATCCAGAGAAGAGAAGAATTTTTATACTTCTATTACCGCTTCGCCTGGTAAAGGCCCCAACTATAGTTTAATATCCAAATTTGGAAACATCTATCTAAGAGACGTTAAATAAAAATTTAGTTACCTGGGATGTTTTTTCTCGAAAAATATCCCAGGTAACTTTACAACTTTTCCATTTTTTCTGCACTTAACTGTAACCGGTTTTAACAATACCGAGTCTTACGTACAGATAGAATTACCATGAAGAAATTTTTACTACTATTTTTAGGAATTGTGTGTGCTACAGTTATTTATGCGCAAACTGGTATTTTGCAAGGAAAAGTATTGAGCGTGGATAAAAAGCCAATTGGGTTGGCAACGGTGACTGTTTTTATTGCGGCGGATACTACTTTGGTGACTTATCGTATGAGCAATGATAACGGAGATTTCAAAATACCTAACCTTCCCTTAAATAAAGAATTGCGCTTGTTGGCTACCTTTTCGGGCTATGAGGCTTTTAGACAAAATTTTATTCTGACGGATACTAGTTCGACTTTTCAAATAGATTCTATTTTTTTGAAGTCCACAACCAAAGATTTGGATGAGGTTATTGTCATTTCGGAAAGACCACCTGTTTCGCTAAAAAATGACACGATAGAGTTCAATGCGAATGCTTTTAAAACCTTGCCTAATGCTTTAGTGGAAGATCTTTTGAGAAAACTACCTGGTGTACGTGTGGATGCAGATGGCAATATAACGGTCAATGGTAAACCGGTAAATAAAATACTAGTTGACGGAAAGTCATTTTTTGGTGATGATCCTAAAATGGCAACTAGGAACTTGCCTGCAAATGCCATTGATAAGGTACAAGTTGTTGATGACAAGGAACAAGCTTTACTGAACGGAGATAATAATACCAGCAATGTTGGAAAAGTTGTCAATATTACTTTGAAAAAAGGATTTAAAAAAGGCGTATTTGGTAAGCTATATGCTGGAGGTGGTACGAAAGAGCGATATGAAATGGGAGGTATTGCGAATGCCTTTCGAGATACATTGCAAATAAGTGTGTTGGGTTATTCCAATAGTCTGAATCGTCCTGGATTTAGTTATGGTGAATTGATGAATGCTGGAGGTTTGCAACGAAGCAATTCCAACAGAAACAATAATTCCACTTGGATGTCTTCAGGAACGAATGGTAGTAGCATTAATATAAACGGTGTAAGTTTTGGAGGTGCTCCTGGTGTTGGATTGTCGACTAGCAACGGTGCTGGGTTTAACCTTAATCACACTCCAAATCAAAAATCTTCTTTTTATCTACAATACTATTTTGGGGAAGTGAGAACAACCAAGCGAACAAGCACCTTGAAGGAATTGTACAATAAGGATACTGTTGTTTCCACAAGTAGTTTATTGAATGGTATTACGAAAAATTTTGGACATAATGTAGGATTTGGATTCAAACTAAAACCCGATACAGTTACAACGGTTAATTTTGCTGCTAGTTATACGGTTGGGCTGCAAAGAGATGTAGTTCGTACGGATATGTTAAGCACCAATAATATTTTGGGAGATTTGAGTAAAGGCGTCATCAATCAATCCAATCATTTGGATAACTATAACTATAACCATGGTTTTTCTTGGACTAAAATAAGTAGAAAGAATAAAAGACGAATTTTGACGTTGGCTAATCAATTCAATACTGGTAATGGTGTAAATGATTATTTGACAAATTCTGATTTAAACTATTATTATCCTAATGCTTATGATTCCATTCAAAATCAGTTACGATCCATTCGATTACCTCAAACGAATATTTCCACAGGGTTTTCATTCCGAGATCCCTTATCTACTCTTTTTACATTGAAGTTGGCAGGTCGGCATCGTTACGAATATGTAAGTAACCATACAAATACAAATGGAAAGAATACGCTTAATTCAGACGATTTTAATTTTTTTTATCCGGAACTCAGTGGCGCATTTAAGAGAACAAAAAATGATTTTGTTTTTTCTCAAGGATTGCAATACCAAATTAAGAAACTATCAATAACTCCTTCCATTGGAGAGTTGTTGATGTTTTCCGATATTAATCTGCTGTCGGCTGGTTCTTCTTTTCATCAGAATATCAGAAAAATTATACCTGCGTTGGATGTTAGTTATGGCAATTTTAATATCTCTTACGATAAAAACTACAATGCTCCATCCTATACCTATCTGTTGTCGATTCCTGATAATTCTAACCCCTATTATATTGTAAACGGTAATAGCGATTTATTACCCAATAGTGTCGATAGATTTAGTACTTACTACAACTATAATGACCAAAAAAGCAATTTCAATTTGTGGATGTCTTCTTCTTACAATTTGATCAACAACGATGTCATACAAAGTGTAAATGTCGATAACCAGGGTGTGCAAACGACAACGCCTGTTAATGCCAATGGGACACGTAGTTTTTACATGAATTTTAATCTAAATAAAGATTTGAAACTTTCTGAGAAAAATAAATTGACACTTTCCTTTGGTGGATACTATAGTATCAACCGCAACAAAATGTTGTACAATTCGGATACAAGTTGGCAAACAACTGGCAATATCAACCATTGGATGGGCGTACATCTTAATTTGAATGATGTATTTGAATGGGACAATTCATTCAGTCCAGGTTTTAATTTTACTAGGTATTCGAGTGAACAGTTTAGTAAGCTAAATGTCAATTATAGATATCTCACGTCGGGAATTGTAGTTAGGTATCCAAAACATGTGATATTGGAAACCAATATGAATTACACCTATAATAGTGGCATTAGCAATGGCCAAAAAAGTTTTTATCGTTGGGATGCTGCTATCAACTATACATTCTTGAAAGACGATAAAGGTGTATTGAAATTAAGTGCTTATGACATGTTGAATCAAAATAGTCGTTACGCAAGTGCTTATGCCTCTCAAAACACATTTACCGTTTCTAGAGGGTTGATGCTACCTCGTTATTTACTCTTGACATTCACTTACAATATTCGCCAGGTTGGAGGTAAAAAGCAAAAAGTAGGCGGACAAAGTTTGTTTTCTATGTGAATATAATGTAACAAATTGCCACCAATGACGTTCTAATCAAAAGCGTGCAACAAGTGTGCGAAACCGGACGATATTTCTTTTCAGCTTAGTATTAAATATTTGAAAATCAAATAATTGTAATGTTGGCATTCTTGCTGTGTATTGTTTAGTAAGTGAAAAATTATATGAGAAAGTTTATTGGGTTAGTGATGTTTTTGTTTTGCGCGGGCAGCTTGTGGGCTCAAAAAGGACAAGTTGTTGGAAAAATCGTAGATCAAAACGGTAAAGCCTTACCTCTAGTAACGGTAACGGTATTTAATGCATTGGATACGTCTATCGTGACTTACAGAATGACGAATGATGATGGCGACTTTAAAATAGGAAATTTGCCTACGGATAAAGAGTTGCGCTTATTGGCGACTTATTCTGGATTTGAGGCATTTAGAAAGAATTTTAATTTTAGTGAAGGAAAATTGGATTTTAATTTCGACACCCTAACGATGATTCCGACGACCAAAAATCTGGATGAAGTTATAGTTGTCGCTGAGCGTCCCCCTGTCATGATGAAAAATGATACGATTGAGTTTAATGCCAATGCATTTAAGACTTTGCCTAATGCCTTAGTGGAAGATTTGTTAAAAAAAATGCCTGGCGTGCGTGTGGATGCCAATGGGAATATTAC